>NZ_MUKA01000524.1 GCF_002150735.1 Streptomyces africanus | reverse complement strand
GCTCCGCCGCGTGGGCGCGACCAGCCACAACGCACCCGCAGCCCCCCACCCACCGCACCCCTACGGCGGCGGGCTCAGGACGCCCGCCGCTCAGGCCCGGCGTGGATCTCCACACCCCCCGCATCCCCGAAGGTCAACCGACACGTGTCAGCGCGATACGTCGCGACGGACAACGCCGCCACACGCCCCGCCGCCACGAACCGCGTGGTCACCACCAGCACGGGCGCCCCGGGCAACCGGTCCAGTTCCTTCGCGTCGTCGGCCCCGGCGGAGCCGAGCTCCACCGCGTTCTCCTGCCGGTCCAGCTCCAGCCGCTGCAACTCGCGCAGCACCGCACGCGCGCGTGCCGCTCCGGACGGCGCGTCGATGCCGGAGAGCTCGGGCACCGAGGACTGCGGGACGTACAACAGCTCGGCGGCCACCGGCCGGCCCTGCGAGACCCGGGAGCGCCGCACGATGTGCACGGACTCCTCCAGGCCGGTCTCCAGCACCTCGGCGACCGCCGCGGGCGGCACCGCCGCCGTGCAGTCGACGGGCTGCCAGGCGTCCTCGGGGCCGCCCGGCCAGGTGTGCGGGCCGGTGCCGAGGGAGACGCCCATGCGGGGCGGCGCGACGGTCGTACCGACACCGCGGCGGCGCTGCAGCCTGCCCTCCAGTTCGAGCTGCTCCAGGGCCTGGCGGAGCGTGGCGCGGGCGACGCCGAAGCGGGCCGCGAGGTCGCGCTCGTTGGGCAGGATCTCCCCCACGGAGAACTCCGAGTCGAGCGCTTCACTGAGCACGGTCTTGAGATGCCAGTACTTCGGTTCCGGCACCGATTCCAGCTGCGTGGTCCCCACCCTGTCCTCCGCAATCGCCGTGGTCGGCAGCGTTTTAGCGCCCTTGTTTTTTAAAGGTTGTTTCACTTCTCTGCGACCATAGGGCGGCCCTGATCCTTGGTCAAGACCAATGGCCGGGAACGTTCACGGGACGTTCATGCGAGGCCGCAGCGGGGCCGCCGGCAGCGGCGTCTAGACGGCCGCCAGCGAGCGCAGCTTGTCGGGGTTGCGGACGATGTAGACCGCTTGGACGCGGCCGTCGGCGACGTCGAGCTGGAAGACGGCGTCGGGCGTGTCGCCGGACAGGACCAGCACGGCCGGGCCGCCGTTGAGTTCCAGGAAGCGCAGGGAGAAGTCGGGGACGCCCTTCTGCGCGGCGCCGACGAGGAAGCGGCCCACCTTGTCCGCCGTCTGCAGGACCCGCAGCGGCGCCCGCGACTTGCCGCCGCTGTCGCCGACGAGCCGGACGTCCGGGGCGAGCAGCTCCATCAGCCCTTCGAGGTCGCCGTCCGCCGCGGCGGCGAGGAACCGTTCGGTCAGGTCGCGCCGCTGGACGGGGTCGACCTCGTAGCGCGGCCGCCGCTCCTCGACGTGCCCCCGCGCCCGCCCGGCCAGCTGGCGCACCGCCGCTTCGCCTCGGTCGAGCATGGCGGCGATGTCGGCGTACGGGAAGCCGAAGGCCTCGCGCAGCACGAACACCGCCCGCTCCAGCGGCGACAGCGACTCCAGCACGACGAGGACGGCGAGCGAGACGGAGTCCGCGAGCACGGCCCGTTCGGCGGTGTCCGGCACGGTGTCGCCGAAGTCGGTGACGTACGGCTCGGGCAGCCAGGGGCCGACGTAGGTCTCCCCGCGGGCCTTGAGCTGGCGCAGCCGGTCGATGGCGAGGCGGGTGGTGATCCGTACGAGGTAGCCGCGCGGCTCGCGCACGTCGCCGCGGTCGCCGGCCGACCAGCGCAGCCAGGCCTCCTGGACCACGTCCTCCGCGTCGGCGACGCGGCCCAGCATGCGGTAGGCGACGCCCAGCAGGACGGGGCGGTGCGCTTCGAAGACGTCGGTCGCGGTCTCGGTGGTCACGGGCTCCATCCCAACCCACCGGTGCGGCCCTGTCCAGGCGAATTCACCCGGTCCCGGCCGGCCCTGCCGGGAAAGTGGCGACACCTCGGGGCTACCCGCCGGTAGCAATTGCTGACAAGCTGTCTACGGCGTCCGTCAGCGAGTACAGTCGAGGAGCACCGCATGTCCGCCACCGTCTCCTTCAACGTCGCCTCCGCCCACGGCGAGCAGAGCGTGACCCTGTCCTACACGCGTCGGGGCAGCGGCGAACCGTTGCTCCTGCTGCACGGCATCGGCCACCACCGGCAGGTGTGGGACCCGGTGCTCCCCGCGCTGGCCGCCGAGCGGGACGTGATCGCCGTGGACCTGCCCGGGTGCGGCGAGTCACCGGCGCTCCCGGACGGCATGGCGCACGACCTGCCGACCATGAACACCGTCCTCACCGCGCTGTTCGGGGCGCTGGAGATCGAACGGCCGCACGTGGCGGGCAACTCGCTGGGCGGCCTGCTGGCCCTGGAACTGGCCCGGGCACAGCTCGTCCGCTCCGTCACCGCCCTGTCCCCCGCGGGCTTCTGGAACGATGTCGAGCGCCGTTACGCCTTCACGGTGCTGATGACGATGCGGCAGATAGCCCAGCGGATGCCGCTGCCGGTCGTCGAACGGCTGGCCCGTCCGGCGATCGGCCGCACGCTGCTGACGAGCACCATCTACGCCCGCCCGGGCCGTCGTTCGCCCGAGGCCGTGGTCGCCGAGACGCTCGCGCTGGCCCGGGCGCAGGGGTTCTCCGAGACCCTCCGCTCCGGCAGGACCGTGCAGTTCACCGACGACATCGTCGGCACGCCGGTCACCGTGGCGTGGGGCAGCCGGGACCGGCTGCTGATCCCCCGTCAGGGGGTGCGCGCCAAGAGCATCATCCCCCGCGCCCGGCTGGTACGGCTGCCCGGCTGCGGCCATGTCCCGATGAACGACGACCCGGCCCTGGTCGCCCGGGTCGTCCTCGACGGGAGCCGCTGAACAGCGGGGCGGCACCCGGCCCGGCGGAAAGCCCGGCCGCGGATCCGGCAGACTGACCGCATGGACCGTGTCGAGCCCGTGTCGCCCTCCTGGGAGCTGCTGCTCCCGGCCGCTTCCGCGCCGGCACGCACGCGTGGCCGTTCCCTGCAGACGGCGCTGCGCGAGGCGGTCCGCTCGGGCCGGCTCGCGCCGGGCACCCGGCTGCCGTCGAGCCGGGATCTCGCGGCGGACCTCGGGGTGTCGCGCGGGCTGATCACGGAGGCGTACGAGCAGCTCACGGCGGAGGGCTATCTGCGCAGCGGCCGGGGCGCCGGGACGTGGGTGGGCTCGGCCGTACGCACCGCCCGGGCGCGGGCGCACGACCTCGCGCCGCGCTCCCCCGGTGCCCGGGCGGACTTCGTGCCCGGGACGCCCGACCTGTCGCTGTTCCCGCGCCCGGCGTGGGCCGCCGCGCAGCGCGCTGTGCTGGCGGATCTTCCGCGCCAGGAGCTGGGGTACCCCGATCCGCGCGGGCTGCCCCGGCTGCGTACCGCGCTGGCCGGGCTGCTCGCCCGGCGGCGGGGTGTGGTGGCCGACCCGGAGCGGATCGTGGTGGTCTCCGGGGTGGCCCAGGCGACGACGCTGCTGGGTTTCGCGCTGCACGCGCGCGGGGTGCGCACGGTGGGTGTGGAGGATCCGGGCAGTCCCCAGCACGACGCGCTGTACGCCTCGGCGGGGGTGACCGCGGTGCCGCTGCCCGTGGACGGGGAGGGAATCGCCCTGGAGCCGCTGCGGGTGTCGGGCGTACGGGCCGTGACGACGACGCCGGCCCATCAGTTCCCCACCGGCATCGCCTACTCGGCCCGCCGTCGCGCCGAGCTGCTGGACTGGGCGCGGTCCGTGGACGGCATCGTCCTGGAGGACGACTACGACGGCGA
>NZ_MUKA01000523.1 GCF_002150735.1 Streptomyces africanus | reverse complement strand
GCACCCGGCTGACCGGGCGCGCCCGCGCCCGCGCCCGGTCAGCCGGGTGCGCAACGGCGAACTGCGGGGGGACGCGGCGGACGTCGACTCCTCGGCAGAGGGCGACGAGGGCGCCGGAGTGGCGGCGCCCGGCCGGGGGGCATCCGGTGCGGCCGGGGGCTCGGCAGGTGCGCTCGGAGCCGACGGTGCCGAGGACATACCGGAAGCCGACGGCTGGGCGGGCGTACCCGACGCCGACGGCTGGGCAGGCGCACCCGACGCCGACGGCTGGGCAGGCGCACCCGACGCCGACGGCTGGGCAGGCGCACCCGACGCCGACGGCTGGGCAGGCGTACCCGATGACGGCTCCGCGGGCGCAGTCGCGGACGCCGTACCCGAGGCCGCCGTACTGTCCGACCACCCCAAGTACGCCCCGCAATTGCCGCAGAAGTCGTCCGTGGGGTCGTTGGACGCCCCGCACGCGGGACAGGCGCGCATCGCGTCACCTTCCTTGGTCGGTGGGTGGGCCGGGGAGGAGTTCCAGCCGGCAGACGGTGTGCACGGGGCTCATGGCCCTGACGACCTCGTGGATCCTTTCCGGGTCGACCCAGGTGCCGTGGTCCGGCCACACCCGGACCAGTACCTCGGCGGGCGGCCGGGGCGGCAGGTCCGCGCCCGGGGTGTTCGACCAGACCGCGCCGCCGTCCCCGGTGACCTCGGCGTGGACGCCGAGCGCGAGCCGCAGGGCCTCGACCAGGCCGCGCCGGGTACCGCGCCACCGGTGCAGCTCCACCGCGCGGGCGACCGCCTCGCGGCGCCGCTCCACCGGCCACTGCGGGTCGTGAGCGGCACCCACCCAGGACGCCAGCCAGGCCAGGAAGTCGGGCGGGGCCACTCGGGGATCGAGGTAGGCGGGCAGGTTGTCGAGGGTTGCGAACACCGGGGCGAGGACGGTGTCGAGTCCGGCGGTGAAGCGCTGCGCGAAGTCGTCCTCGGCGTACAGCGCGGGCAGTTGCTCCCCGATCGGGTAGCGGCTCGGCAGACCGGCCACGGCCGCGCGGCTCATCCCCGTGCCTCCGGCTGCACGGCCGTGACGACCACCTGGTGCTGATAGGAGAAGACCAGCGCGCCCGGGGCCACGTCGATGCGGTCCGTCGGTGCGCCGCGGCGGCCGGTGACCGGGTCCGCGGGGAACAGCCGGATCTCCTCGATCAGAGCGTTCTTCGTGGCGCGTTGGAGGACGCCGAAGACGTCGCCGTACTGGACCGGTCGCCCGAAGGGCCAGCCGGTGCCGTCGGGGCCGCCGTCCAGCGGGTCGAGGTGGCGGAACAGGGCGGCGAGGGCGGCGTCGCGGACGCGGTCGGTGTCGGCCGGGGCCGCCGCGAGCCGCGCGACCACGGTGACGCCTTGGTAGACGGGCGGCTCGACGACCAGGCGGGTGCCGATCAGGCGGCGTTCGTCGAGGCTCGCGGTGATCGCACCCAGCACCTGGTCGGAGGGGATCAGCTGCTCGAACCGGAGGCGGTGGTCCGCCTCGTCCGCCACCGCGTCAGGGACCACCAACACCCGTACCGCCCCTGCACCTTCGGCCACCGGCAGGCAGCGGACCCGGCGAACCGAGGGGGCCGCCTGGCGGGCGATGATCTCGTAGTCCTCGGCGGTGACGGCGCGTTCCTGCATGCGCAGGGCGTCCGGGGCCCGCAGCTTGGCGTTGGCGATCGTCTCCCCGGCGACGCCGCCGCTCGCCGCCTCCCGGTTGACGACCCGGGCGATGTACGGGACGGAGCTGCGCAGGACCGAGATCGCCCCGCGGGCGACGTTCCCCGCCGGGCCGCCACCGGTGCGGTAGCGGGCCACCCGGATCCGGGCGCCCTTGGGCGGCACGGCGCCGCACTGCCGCAGTGTGCCGTCCGGTTCGCGCAGCGCCGGCGGGAAGGTGAACTCGCCGGTGGTCGCGTCGACTTGGACATGGCGGTCGGCCGGGCCCGAACGGCCGAAGTGCTCGACCACGTCCCAGCGTTGCCAGCCTTCGGCCGAGGACACTTCCACCACGGGAGGCTCGCGGTCGAGGAGGACGGGCGGGCGGCCGAGCCGGAACGTCTGGCCCGCGACTCCCTCCGAGGCGCCGAGCGGTACATCGGTCTCGGTCTCGGCGTGCTCGACGGTCATCGTGCCGCCCACGGTGAACACCGACGCCTCGCGCACCGTCGGGGACTCCGAGTAGAACGGCTGGCCCGGCTCCGCCTCGGTGACCCGGCAGCGCAGCCAGCCGGCCCGGGTGCCGCCGATCACCGACGCGGCGTGCCCGGACGGTACGTACACGATGACCTCGCCGGGCCGGTTCAGGCCGCCGGTGGAGTCCTCGCCGGTCTCGCACACCCGCCAGCCGCCGCCGTCCCACGCCTCCCACACCAGCGGGGGCTGACGCGGGTCGACGCCGATGCCCTCGACACGGCTGTCCAGGTTCACCGCGACGACGCAGCGCGGCACGGCCGTGGGCAGACCGAACAACAGCGCGTCGCCGGGCTCCGGCGCCGCCTGGAAGGCGGGCACGTCGCGGCCCTCGGCGAGTTCGCCGGTCCTGTCGGTCTGCTCGCCGGCGCGGGGTGCCGTCACGAGTCGTATCAACTCGCTGGGGACGATGCGCAGTTCGTCGGTGGTGGTGAACACCACTGCCTGCTCGCTCTCGCCGCCCGCCGTCGTCACCTCGGTGCCCGCGGTCAGTGTCACCGTGTCGGGCTGCGGCGCCGACAGCCAGAAGTCGACCTCGGCCGAAGCCGCCGCGGGCGGGAACAGGCGGATGCCGAGCAGGTCCAGGAACGCCGTGTAGTTCTTGTCCGGGACCCGGTTCAGCCGGTACAGCAGCTGGTCCACGAGGTAGGCGAACGTCTCGATCAGAGTGACGCCCGGGTCGGAGACGTTGTGGTCGGTCCACTCCGGGGCGCGCTGCTGCACGTACCGCTTCGCCTCGTCGACGAGCTGCTGGAACCGCCGGTCGTCCAGGTTGGGGGAGGGCAGGGCCATCAGGCGGCGCCCCATTCCTCGGCCCCCTCCTCGGAGGGGATCGTGTAGAAGGGAAAGACCAGGTTGCGCCGGTCGTTGGTGGAACGCAGGGTGTAGTGCACGTCGATGTAGAGGGTGCCGTCCTCGACCGCGTCGAAGGCCACCACCACGTCGTCGACCGCGATGCGCGGCTCCCACCGCTCCAGTGCCTCGCGCACCTGCTGGGCGATACGTCCGGCGGTGGCGCCGTCGCCGGGTGCGAAGACGTAGTCGTGGATGCCGCAGCCGAACTCGGGACGCATGGGGCGCTCGCCGGGCGCGGTGCCGAGGACCAGGCGGATCGCCTCCTCGATCTCCCGTTCCCGCTCGACCATGCCGATCCCGCCGGTCGGCCCGACCCGCAGCGGGAACCCCCAGCCGCGGCCGATGAACCGCTCGCTCATCACACGCCCCCGATCAGAACGTTCATGGCGCCGCCCGAGACCATCGCGCCGCACGTGGTCTGGTCGCGCATCCGCGCGGCGGGCAGCCCGCCGATGAGGACCTGGCCGGAGGCGAGCCCGGCCGGGTTGGGCATGACCACGTTGCCCGGCCCCAGGGCCAGATGCTGCGGTATCGCGCAGGCGCACACACTGCCCACGACGGCGGCGGGACGGCCGCCGATCAGCACCCGCGCGACCGTCGCGGCGGCGCCGGGCGGCGGGGTGGTGATCACACCGCCGTGGTTGGTGGGGTCACCGGTACGGGCTGCGGCCGGCATGGGTGCTCCTTTGCGAGGTCCGTGTCGTCGGGAGAAACGGGGGTCAGTTGATCCGGATGAGCTTGGCCTTGAGGACGGCCAGCAGGCCGCCGTCGACGGTGACGTTCGAGGAACCGTTCACGCTCACCGTGCGGCCGCCGATCTTCACCCCGACCCTGCCCTGGATGTCCACGTTCCGGCCCGACACGCTCACGTCGCCCCGCCCCGCGTCCAGGGTGATGCCCTTCTTGTCGAGCACGACGGAGCTGAGGGTCTGCCGGCTCTTCCCGGCGTACACCGTCAGTTCGATCCGGTCCCGCCGGCCGTCGAGGAACACTTCGAGGGTCTCGTCCCCGCTCATCAGGCGCACCCCGGAGCGACCGGGCGCCCTCGCGTCCAGCAGCTCCAGCCGATGCCCCGAACGCGACACGATGGAGCGGCGGTTGACCTTGCCACTGGTCCTGTCGATGAGCGGCACGTCATGCTTCGACGGCTTGTCGACGCCGTTGTAGAGCCCGCCGATGACATAGGGGCTGTCCAGCAGGCCCTGTTCGAAACCGACCAGGACCTCGTCGTTGACCTCGGGGCTGACCACACCTCCGCCGCCCTTGCCGCCCCACTGCACGGTGCGCACCCAGTCGGTGACGTACGTGTCGTCCAGCCAGGGGAACTTCAGCCGTACGCCGCCGGACTCCGCGCCGCCCGGTTCGCGTACGTCCGTCACCACACCGATGGCGAGACCGGGCATGCGGGGCCCCCGGCTCGGCGCGTTGGCCCCGGTCACCAGGCCCGTCAGGGAGCGGTCGGGGCTGGCGCTGACCCATACCGTCGTCCGGTACCCGCCGTGCGGTTCGACGACGTGCTGCACCGCCGTCGCCGTGTACTTGCCGGAGAACGCCTGACCGACGTTGCCGAGCGCCACCGGCTTGCCCGCCCGCAGCCGTGGGTTGCCCTCTGCCACTGCCTCCAACTCGCCGAATCCCGCGCTGACGTGACCGGCGACCGCGGCCGCGACGGCGGTCGTCTCGGCCTGGGTGCGGTACGGGGTGTCCGTGACGGTCAGCTTCGACGACCTGCCGAACCGGGCGGCGAACTCCGGGCTCAGCCCCGGCGCCACCGTGTCACTCGTCACCGACGGCTTGCGGGCCACCAGCGGCCGCTTCGTGGTGACGTCCCAGCCGCGCACCTCGACCTGTTGGGCACCGTCCGCGGCCGACAGGGAGGCCCGCAGCGCCAGCAGGTTGCGCCCGTACTCCAGCACCATGGGGTTGCGGGTGGCCGGGGTCGACGGCGCGGGCGCGCCGGACGCCTTCACCGGCTTCGTGAACTGCAGCATCCCCTTGTCGTCGACGTGCACCTGGGCGCCGCTCTCCCCCGCCAGGAACTGCAGGAAGTCCCAGTCGGACACGTTCGCCTGCGACAGCTGCTTGTAGGTGACCGGCGCGGCATCCACTGTGCCGACGGCCAGCCCGGCCCCGGCGGCCACCTTGCGGACGATCGCCGCCGCCGTCATGTTCCGGTACGCCACCACCTTGCGGCCCCGCTGCAGACGGTGCGCCTTGGAGTAGGCGCGCACCACCGTGAACGAGCCCGTACCGTCACGGTCCAGCTCCAGCGCGGTCACCTCGCCGTTGAACAGCCGCTCGCGCGCCTGCCCGGAGACCGTCACCACCGACACCTTCAGCGGGGTGCCGATGGTGATGCCGGTCTTCTGCAGGAACTCGTGGTCGGGGTCACGGAAGGTGAGGACGGCCGCGTCCGGCAGCCCGACGTTCTCGTCGACGACACAACTGACCAGCTGGGCGGCCCAGACGGGCGGAAGTTCGCCGGGCGCCTCGATGACGGGATCGGCCGCGAACGACCGACCGCCCCTCGCCTCTGGTGTGGTCACCGTTCCTCCTCAGCGCCCGCGTCCCGCAGCCCCGGCACCACCAGTTCGGTGCCGGGCGCGAGCGCCATCGGGTCGTCGATGTCGTTGGCCTCCGCGATGACCCGCCAAGCCGTCGCGTCGCCGTACTCCCGCCAGGCCAGCAGGGCCAGGCTGTCGCCCGCCACGACGGTGTGCGTGCTGCGGGCGGTGCGCGCGCCGGACGTCGGGTTCTGCCCCGGCGGGTCGACGCTCGCCTCCTCGATGGACAGCGAACAGGTCGCCCGCAGCGGCTTTCCGTCCACGTCGAACAGCGTGTACGACACCGACAGGCTGGAGAGCACGCCGTCGAACGAGGTCGTCCGCGCGGTGCCCCATTCGAACCGCACCCAGGGGCTGGCCGGCTTCTTGCGGCCCAGGCTGGCCGGGGTCGGCACGCACGCCTTCATCAGCTTCTCCACCGCCA
>NZ_MUKA01000071.1 GCF_002150735.1 Streptomyces africanus | reverse complement strand
CGCCCGCACATCATCTGGGGGCCCGACGACCCCCATTTCGCCCCCGCTCTCGCGCGCACCGTGCGGGCGGGCCGCCTGCTGATGCCCGGTGACGGCGGTAACCTCGTCGACACCGCCCATGTCCGTACCGCCGCCCACGCCCACCTGCTCGCACTGGACAGCCTGCGGCGATCGCCGCAGACGGCGGGCGGCCGCCCCTACTTCATCGGTCAGGGCGACCCGCGTCCGCTGCGCGAGATCACCCGGCACTTCCTGCGGGCCGCCGGCATCGACGCCCGCTGGTGCGCCGTACCGCCCCGGCTCGCCACCATCGGGGCCGCGGTCGGTGACACGCTCCTGCGCGCGGCACGCAGTACCCGCACCCATGCCCTGAGCCGCTTCCTGGTCGCGGAGCTGCTGCATCCGCACTACTTCGACCTCACTGCGGCCCGCCGCGACCTGGACTTCGCACCGCCGGTCGGATTCGACGCCGGTATCGCCGAGCTCACCCTCTCCATCTCGAACGACAGCGAGGAGACACCGTGCCGGACACCTACGACACCATCCGCTCCATCCTGAGCAGCGCCTTCCGCATCCCCCAGGACGAGATCCGGCCCGACCTCACGCTGGAGCAACTGGACCTGGACTCCCTGGCCCTGACGGAGCTGGTGCTCATCGTGCACGAGCGCTTCGGGGTGAAGATCGACAGCGCGTACGCCTCCCGGAGCACGACCGTCGCGCAGGTCGTCGACCACCTCGACACCTTGCGCGCGGGTGACACCGGGGCGGTGGCCTCCTCGTGACCGAGCCCGTCGCCGTCACCGGCCTCGGCCTGATCACCCCCGCCGGGGGGAACACCGGCGCCACCTGGGACACGGTCCGCCGCGGCGCGGGCACCGCAGCCGCGCACGATCCGGCGCTGGCCGGCCTTCCCGTGGACTTCTCCTGCCGCGTCCCGCTGTGCCGCGACGACCTGGACCGGCGCGTCGGCCGCACCGCCTGGCGCATGTCACGCAACGCCGTGCTGGCGGTGCTCGCCGCCCGCGAGGCGGTGCACGACGCCGGCCTCCGTGCCCGGACGTGGGACGGCGACCGGGTCGCCGTCGTCATCGGCTGCGGGCTGGGAGCGGACGCGGTGCGCGAGGAACAGGCCAGGCGGCTGACGGAACGGGGCGCCGACATGGTCTCCGCGCTCACCATCCCTCAGATCATCCCGAACATGGCGGCCGGGGAGGTCTCCATCGACCTCGGGGCCCGCGGCCCCGGCCTCGCCCCGTCCACCGCCTGTGCCTCCGGCGCCACCGCCGTCGCCGTCGCCCGCGACCTCCTCGCCGCCGGCCGGTGCGACATCGCGGTGGCCGGAGCCACCGAAGCCGCCGTCACCCCGCTGGCCACTACGGGCTTCTGGCGCGCAGGCGCGCTGTCCCGGCGCACCGACGCGGTCACCGGCGCGTCCCGGCCCTTCGCCGCCGACCGTGACGGCTTCGTCATGGCGGAAGGCGCCGGCGTCCTCGTACTGGAGCGGACCGCGGACGCGGCCACCCGCGGTGCCCGTGTCCGCGCCCTGCTGGTGGGCTGCGGCAGCACCTCGGACGCCCACCACCCCACCGCGCCCGCCCCGGACGGCCGGGGCGCGGAGGCGGCGCTGCGCACCGCTCTGGAGGACGCGGGTCTGGCTCCGCACGACGTCGACCACGTCAACGCCCACGGCACCTCCACACTGGCCAACGACGCCGCCGAGTCGGCCCTGATCGCCCGGCTGCTGCCGCACCGCCCCAGTGTCACGGCACCCAAGGGCGTGCTCGGCCACAGCCTGGGCGCGGCGGGCGCCGTGGAGGCGGCGCTGACCGTGCTCACCCTTCAGCACGGCACGGTGCCCCCGATCGCGAACCTGGACGCCCCGGCTCCGGGATTCGACATCGACTGCGTCACCAAGGAGCCCCGCCGACAGGACGTCCGTATCGCCGTCAGCCACTCCTTCGGCTTCGGTGGACACAACGTCGTCCTCGCTCTGGCCAGGGCCTCCTGACCGGCTCGGCGGCCGGCCAGGAGCGGCTGGGCGGCGCGGGAAACGACGGGCCCGCGTCGGTTCAGCGGGAGTCCGGGCCGTCGGAGGGGCTCGGGGGTTCCCCCGGGGTCCGTTCCCTCACGCTGGGCCGACCGGTTGTGAGAGCTGTCGGGCGGCAAGCCGCCGCGTCGACCGGCACCGCCGGTGCATCAGTCCCGTCGGGACCTGACCACTTCGGCACGGCTGCGGGACACCGTCATCGCCTCGATCACCACGGACCCGCCAGCCTCATCCGGGTCGGACCTGGCCGCGCGCGCACTCGCCCTCGATGCCGCACTGGAAACCGCGCTCACCACCAGGGCCCCCGGCTGCGGGAACCGGGGTACCTCTGCGAGACACCGAGACGGCGCTGCTCCGCGAATGGCTCCAGCAGCTGGCAGGCTGAACCGGGGCCGCCTGCTCCGCAAGCGCGGTCCTTGGGACGGCTGACCGGCTTGATCGTGGATGGTGATCTCGGGCGCCTCCGGCTTCATCGTGCTGCGCCGCTGGGCCATCGAGAGGTCGCTCGCGTGGATGATGCACGCACGCCGCCACGCGAGGGACTACGAACGGCTCATCCAGCACTCCGAGACTCTGATCACCTGAGCCGCCATCACCCTCATGACCAGGCGCCTGGCCCGAAAGGCGCCACCGCCGGCTGGACGAGGAAACCGGTGCCGACCAGCTGAGCCCTCCTGGACCGGCATGCGAGCACCCGGTCAGCGGCGTCTGTGGGCGACCACACTGTTCGACGAGGGGCGCGGGCTTGGTTGCGAGGGTGCGTACTCGCCGTTCACCCGGGCTCTGCGCCGGTATGAGGTGCGTCCGGGCTGCGAAGAGCCGTCGGGTCAGTGTGCGGTGAGCCCGCCGTCGACGACGAACTCCGCCCCGGTGACGAACGAGGATTCGTCGCTGGCCAGGAACAGCATTGTGGGGGCGATCTCCTCAGGGCGGCCGGCGCGCCGCATCGGGGTCCGTACGATGTCGGGCTGCTGGTCCCCTTCGTTGTCGAGGATCTCCTGGATCATCGGAGTGGCGATGACTCCCGGGTGCACGGAGTTCACGCGCACGCCCCGAGTCGCGTACTCCACCGCGGCGGTCTTGGTCAGCAGGCGTACGGCTCCCTTGGACGCCTGGTACGCGGCGGCGGCCCCGCTGCCGATCAGCCCCAGGACGGACGAGGTGTTGACCACCGAGCCGTTGCCGTTGGCGCGCAGCAGCGGCATGGCGGTCTTCATGCCCAGCCAGGTGCCGGTCTGATTGACGGCGATCACCCGGTCCCACACCTGCGGATCGGCGTCCTCGATGCCGGGCCAGTCCACGATGCCCGCGATGTTCACCAACACGTCCAGCCCTCCGAAGTGCTGCGCGACCTGGGCGATGGCCTCGTTCCACTGCTGGTGCGACGACACGTCCAGGCCGATGCCCACGGCCTCGGCGCCGCTGCTCTCCAGCCGTGCCGCCAGGTCCGCCGCGGCGCCGGCGGCGGCGTCGGTGACCAGGAGACGTGCTCCTTCGCGGGCGAACAGCTCCGCGGTGGCCCGCCCGATGCCGCCCGTCGCGCCCGTGATCAGCGCTGTCTTTCCTGTCAGACGTCCCGTCATGGCGGTAATTCCCTCGATTCCGTGTCTAGTGCTGGTGTGCTCGGTATCCCGTGTGCCGGATCAGAGCGCGGTGAAGCCGCCGTCGGCGGCGACCACGGCTCCCGTGACGAAACTGGAGCGCGATGATGCGAGGAAGCACAGGACCTCGGCGATCTCCGCGGGCTGCGCCACCCGGCCCAGAGGCTGTGCGTCGGCGAAGGACGCCAGGTATGCGCGGCTGTCGGAGCGGAACGTGTCGAGAAAGTCGGTCTCGATCACGCCCGCGGCGACGAGGTTGGCGCGGATGCCCAGGGGCCCGCCCTCCACAGCGAGCACCTTGGTCAGCTGGGCCAGAGCGCCCTTGGAGGCGCTGTAGGCAGCGCCCTCGGGCAGGGCGACGGTGCACGTGTAGGAGCCGGTGCTGACGATGGCTCCGCCGCCGCGGGCCCTCATGGCCCGGAAAGCCTCGCGGGCGAAGAAGAAGGAACCGCGGGCGTTGACCGCCATCACCGCGTCCCAGTCCTCGGCGGTGGTGTCGGTGACGGGCTTGTTCAGGGTGCGCCCGGCGTTGTTCACCAGGATGTCCAGCCCGCCGAAGGCGTCGACGGCCCTCTCAACGGCCCGGGCGGCGGTCTCCTCCCGCGTCACATCACCGGTCACCGGCAGGACGCCGGGAAATTCGTCCGGCAAGGCCTCGGTCTCCGGGCGCAGGTCGACGGCGACGACATGGGCGCCACGAGCGCTCAGCAGCGCCACTGTCTCCCTGCCCACGCCCCGCGCGCCCCCTGTGACGACAGCGACCTTCCCGGCGAACTCGGGGGCCTGCCGATCGCCTCCAGCCATCCCGTCCATGGCGGGCTCCTCTCTTCGGTACTCCTCGATCAGGGCGCTTCCCTCGTATTGGTCGCGCCCCACCGAGAATGGGCAGGCAGGTGGCCCTCGGCCAGGTTGCGTTCTGCCTGGGTGCGGCACACCCAGGCAGAGCTCGGTGCCCCCGCCTACGCTGAACACATGTCTGAACGCACGGCCGACAACCACCTGGGTGACTTCCTCCGCGCACGCCGCGCCGACCTGGGGCCGCAGGACGTCGGCATGGCGAGCTACGGGACCCGCAAGGTCGCCGGACTGCGCCGCGAGGAGGTCGCCGTCCTGAGCGGAGTGAACACCGACTACTACGCCCGCCTGGAACAGGGGCGAGAGCGCAACCCCTCACCCCAGGTGCTCGACGCCCTCACCCGCGCGCTGCGGCTCGGCACCGACGACCGCGCGCACCTGTACCGACTGGCAGGGGCCACACCGGGCCACCAGCTCGCCGCGCACACCGCCGAGCAAGTCAGTCCAGCGCTGCGTCAGCTGATGGACGGCTACCCGAACACCCCCGCCTTCGTCTTCGACCGGACCCTGGACATCCTCGCAACCAACACCCTGGCCGATGCCCTCTACGCCCCGTTCGACCCGGCGGACAACCTGGCGCGCATGACGTTCCTCGACCCCGCGGGCCAGCACTTCTACACGGACTGGGACCGGGCGGCCCAGGCCACCGTCGCCAACCTGCGCCACGCAGCAGGCTTCGACCCGAACGCCCCACGGCTGCGCGCCCTGGTCCGCACCCTCACCGAGCACAGCGCCACGTTCACCCGCCTCTGGAACGCCCACACCGTGCGCGGCAAAACTCAGGACGCCAAACACCTGCGCCACCCGGACGTCGGTCCCCTCACCCTCACCTACCAGGCCTTCGACGTACGCGACGCGCCCGGCCAGCAGCTCGTCATCTACCACGCCGAACCGGGCAGCCCCAGCGCCCAGGCCCTGGGCCTGCTCGGCTCCCTCCACGCCACCCGGCGCCGGCCCCGCCCGCAGGGTTCTCCCTGACCGGTACCAGCGGCCACCGCCCCCGGAACCGGTCCCCCGTCCTCGGCGCGCCTCCGCCGCAGTGGGCGCCCCGGCCTTAACGCTTGACGAGATGAACGCGGCGTGGAGCGGAGACGGTGACCACCGTGGCGGTCTGGAGCCGACTCAGTCCAGGAACCGAGACTGCCACCGCCACAGGTTCAGGACCTCAGTTCGATCGGCACCACCCTGGCCCTGGGTGGCGTCGTGTGCGGCCGATGGCCTGGGTAACCAGGCCGTGCCGGGTGGCGGTTCTTGGAACCCGACGGCCCGCCGGGCCCGGGCCGGGACGGTCGCCCTTGTCCGCGCCGGAGTCCGCTTCGAGGGCGGCCACCTTGTCGAACGCTCCGAGACCCTCGCGGCCTGCTCCAAGCCGCGAGGATCTGAGCGATCGGCAGGCGTGGGACTACTGCACCCGGGACTGCTGCGGAGTGTGAGCGCGCAGGGCTTCTGCGAACCATGTGAACACCGGCGCCAGACTGGGCAGGACGGGCCATCCGTTGATGACGGCCAGCAGGTGCCAGTAGCGCTCCGCGCGGGGTTCGCCGACGATCTCCAGGCGCGTCAGCAGCCAGTGACGCAAGTCGGCGTCGTCTGCCCGGCCGAAGGTTTCCGCGTAACGAGCGGTGAGGGCGTTGACGATGGGTCCGGCCTCGGCCGAGGCCGGAGCGATACCGGCATCGAGCGCGCGGCCCTGTGGCCGGTTCGCGACCAGCGCGAGCAAGGTGGCTGTGAGCCGTTCGTGCCGGTCGTGCCTCAGCAGGCCACTTAGCGGTGGTTTCCCCCACAAGGTCTGGCTCCGCTTCGCTGTGCCCGGGCTGAATGGAAGTCCGCTCGAACCGGCGAGGGTGCATGCATGCCCGCTTCGTCCGGTACGTGCGGTGCTTCGTAACGCCACTGCCGGGGGGGTTCTTCAGCTGGACACGGTGGCATCCCGTCCGTACCGGCTGGCCGCGGCATCAGCAGGGCGGCGCATGTCGATCGTGGCGCGGGTGTACGGCTACCCACCGGAATACGCCGATGGAGTGGATGCTGCACTCGATGCTCCGTCCTCTGGTCGAGCGTGGCCACCAGGTGGAGGTCTGGCTGTCGCACCCCCGGGCGGACCGACACGAGCTACGAGATCGACGGAGTTCGGACACCGAGGCCCTCTCCCGGATCATCGAAGCGAAGCGGGAGCATCGCGAGCCGCCGAAGCTTCAGGAGCCGGAGGCGGCGCCGGGGCAGATCGTCTACCTGATGGCCGCGCTGACCGAGTCCGCGCAGAAGGCCAGGGCTTCCCGCGGCGAGGACGCCGACGTGCACGAACTGCCGAAGAAGAAAGCCGCGAAGAAGGAGCCGGCCGAGGAGGCCGCCGCGAAGAGGACCACGAAGAAGGCCGCGGCCAAGAAGACGTCCGGGCGACGGCCGCGCAGCGCTTAGTCGAGGAACCCCAGAGCGTTGTCGGGCTCGCACTGCGGGCAGGGCTTGACCCCCTCCGCGAGGGCGTGCAGTGCCTGCTCCTGGGTGACGCCCTTCGAGCGCTTCCCGGCATTCCAGCAGCCGCCGACGTGGACGTAGACCGCGCCCCTGCCGGACAGGCCCCGCTCGATCAGCCAGTCCGGTACTGGTGGCCGGGCGGCGATGCCGCGCTGGAGCTCCTCCTCGCGCCGCTCTGCGTCCGCGATCTGTCGCCGTACCCGGTCCAGGGTCAGGATGAGCCAGGTCTCCAGGGTGCGGAGGCGCGGCAGATCCGGCGGCAAATCGTTCACAAGTTCGATTCTAGGAGGTGGGCTGCCCCGCGCACCCAGAGGGGCAGAGGAGACCCATGAACCTCTGCCAGGCGGCCCGCAAGCTCGGCGTCGACCCGGCCGCACTGTGCCCCGCATCGGCTGAGCCGCGGTTCACCGAGGTCTGGGAACGCATGCAGCAGGAGCCGCCATGCTCCGCCTGCGGTCAGCCGTCCCGCAGCAGCGGCGTCGTCCACGACCCGGTCCACGGCCCGCGCTGGCTCGACCGATGCCGGGACTGCTTCCTCACCACCCCGCCGACCCTGCGCCGGCCGCTCAGCCAGGCCATCACCGACATCCGGTAAGCAGCGGCCGAGGTGGGCTGGCGCGTAGTCCTCCACACCGACGAGGACGGCGGCAGGAGAGCTGAGGGGATGACCCGAGCGTTTACACCTCACCCTGCCCGCCGGCGGCCGGACGCTGATGACCGGCTGGTGGGCCAAGGCCCGGCGGTCGAGCGCCCATCGCAGGCCACAGGCTCGCCCCCGAGGCTGACAAGCCGCCTTTTTCAGCTCAGAGACGTTGGCCGCCTGGGGGGCGGTACGGCCCGCAGCAGCTCCCACAACGGCCGTGAGCCCGACGCCCACACGGCCAGCATCTGGCGGTCCACCACGTGCAGCCGCTGCTGCTTGGCGAAGTCCACGGCCGGCGCGGTCACCCTGCCGTTCGTCACGAGCACCGCGACGTCCGCCCCGTGCACCGGCCGGGCCGTCCCGTTGAGCACCTGCAGATCCGGCGTGCCCACCGCCGAACCGCGAGCGCCGTGACGGCGGTGCTTGCACTGGATCACCCAGCGCCGGCCGAGCGGGTCCGTGGCCTTCACGTCCGCGCCCAGGTCGCCGCCCCCTCCGACCCGCTGGGCGTCCCGGCAGCCGTCCCGGCGCATCAGGTCCCGGACCGCCTCTTCGAATTTGGCGTGATGCAGCGCGTCCAGCTGCTCCAGCCCGTAGCGCAGGCCCTGCGCGCGGACAGCCTCCCAGCGGGCCTGCTGCTGACGGTGGGAGAGCCAGCCGATGCCGCCGAGCACGGTGAGCACCAGGGCGACGAGGAGGACCCACCAGTGGGCCAGCAGCCAGTTGACCACCATCACCACCAGTCCGATGACCGCTGCCGCCACCACAGCAAAGGCGATCAGCTGAGCATCCTTCTGCTGCTGCCGCTTGCTCGCGCGCCGGGTACGCCGCCGTGCCGGCGGCCGCCGCCGCCGCGTCACCGGGTCCCCTCAGTCTCAGGGAACCGGACGGGATACGACACCGTAGGCCGCGGCTGCACATTCCGCGGCGGCGGGGCGTCGTCGAACCGGATCGGATACTGCACGGTCGGCTGCGGCCGCGGAGCCGCGTCTCCACTCCCCGCCGTCGCGTTGCCGTTGCCTAACACCACCACGGCTAAGGCAAACCCGGCGAAGATCGTCATTTCCCGTCTCGCGCCGGCCGGCCACCGCGAATGTCCACGAACCGGCGTCCCGTCAGAGCGCACATACGGGCGTACCAAAGGCATAGATGCCTCCCCCTCGAAGCAACCGGACCGCCCATGGTGACAGCAGGCACTGACAATCGGTCCGCACAGCAGCACACGTGGTGATCAAGGAAGGCTTGAACAGGACGTTTGCCACGCTCAGGCCAGAGCGCTCGAACGGCCGTCTGTCGCGGTGGAAGGCATGGTGCGTGATGTGGACGCTGCGGAACCGATGCTGAGCGCGCCCGTGCCCGAGCCCCGTCTGCGGCCGGGGTGGGCCGCGGAGTTGAAATGGGATGGGTTCCGGGCGCTGGTCTGCATCGACGCGGGGAAGGTGGTGCTGCGCTCCAGGCGCGGCACCGAGATGGGCCCGGCGTTTCCGGAGGTCGTGGCCGGGGCCGGGCAGCTGCCGGATGCGACCGCTCTGGACGGTGAACTCGTCGTGCGGGAGCACGGCCGGCTCGCGTTCGAGCGGCTGCAGGATCGGCTCCAGCGTTGGGGCTCCGGTGCGGTCCGGGCCGCTGACGAAGCGCCGGCTCACTTTGTGGCCAAGGCCGCCGCCAAGGACGGGAGCTCACCCAGGACCAAGTTGAAAAGGCCGTCGACGGCCAAGCGAGTGATCTTCCGCGACCCCACCCGGAACCTGCCCGTCGGCGACCTGAAGGGAGTGCCGCAGTCCGTTCCCAGCGACGTGCTCGCCGGCCTGCTCGACCAGGTCACCACTCCGCTCGAGCGCCTCGCCATCGCCCTGGTCGCCGTCCACGCAGTGGCTCTGTCTGGAGGAGTTCACCCACCAGCTCGCCTCCGAGTGGCTGACCTACGGCCACCACCGATGGCCCGCTTCCACCAACCCCCACCTGCTGGTCAGTCAGAAAAGCGCACTCGGCCCCGACCAGCCGGCCGTCAGCATCGGCCTGCTTCAGGGAGTCCTCCCCAAAGGGCTGACACTGGACGGCTACGCCAGGACCGGATCCTCAACGAGGCGTTCGAGACCGCCGATCCCCTCAAGCTCATGCGTCTGTTCGGCATCACCGAGCAGACGGCCATGCGATACGTCGCCGCAGCCCACCCGGAACGAACAGCCGAACTGCCGCAGTAAGCATCCTCTCCGGCTCGGGTCAGATCTGGCCAGGCGCACAGATGCGCCCGGACCTGCCAGGAAAAGGCCGAAATGTTCTGTCAGCGACAGGGCGCGGTGTGGGTGCGGCGCAGGTCCACGTGCCGACTGGCTGCTCACAGGGCACATCTCCCGGTGGCAAGTGCCGTGATCGCGCACTCGGCGGCGTGCCGTGCCGCGAGCGCGGAGGGGAAGGGTCCACAGCCGTGGGAGGCACCGTCGGCCGGCCCGCTCGCGATCCGCCACTGCCAGACGGTGCGTGCGGCAGGGAGCGCGGGGTGGTACCAGACGGGCTCGGCGGCCGAGGACGCGTTCTGCACCGTCTGGATCAGTAGGCCGTATGCCACCCCGTCGATCACCGCGGTGGCGTACCTCTCGCTGTTGTCGTCGGCAGTCCAGTCCAGGGGTGTCGGGGTCGACTCCGACACTTCCAGAAGGGCATCCGCGAGGTCGGCCAGGCTCCGGTACAGCGCGGCGCGTACCGCATCGGCGTGGTGTCGGCCCCAGTGGCACGGGGGCCGTTCGGCGATCTCCTCCGCGAGAGTGTGCGCGGCGAGTTCGTCCAGAAGGTCTCTGTTCCCGAGACGTCCCTCCGCCAGGGTCGCGCCAGCGCCCCACGTGAGATCGTCCCGGGTAAGGGCGGTGCCGCGGGCCAGCTCCCACAGGTCGGATGATCCGAGGTCGTCGACCGTGCGGCGGATGCAGAGGGCGGCCGCATCCGCCTGGGGCGGGACTTGGACGTTCAAGAGGCCCGCGTGCACGTCCGTGGCCGCGCTCACATCGCCTGGCTGCAGCGCGCCCGGCAGCAAGGACCCCACTGCTTGGAGCACCTGCCGGTGGACGCGACGTACGGGATGAGGCCCGCAGGGGGACGCCGGTCGTCCGGCGAGTGCGCACAGGGCGTCCAGCAGTTGCGCCGGCGGAACCCTCAGGCTGGTGCACGCCCTCGTCAGACGACCGGCCATCGTCGTCAGTCGTCCAGCACTGCCAGGGCGTCGATCTCGACGAGGAGTCCCGGCGGAAGCTGCATGTAGACGGTGGTGCGGGCGGGGAAGGGCTCGCCGACGGCCGCGGCATACGCCTCGTTCAGCTCGGGCAGGTGGGCGGGGTCGGTGAGGTACACGCGGAGCATGACGACGTCCTCCAGGCCCGCGCCGGCCGCCTTGAGTACGGCGGTGACATTGCGCAGGGTCTGCTCGGTCTGCTCGGCGACCGTGGTCCCGACGACCTCGCCCGTGTCCGGATCGAGCGGGAGCTGCCCGGAGACCTGCAGGACGGGGCCCTTGCGGATGCCTTGGGACAGCGGGGCTGCCAGGGCGGGTGCGTTCTCGGTGGTGATGACGGTTCTGGTCATGGTGTGTCCTTGGGAAGGGTGGCCGGAGGGTCAGCGCCAGGCCTGTCGTTCCTGGCTGCGGGGGTCGTCGACCTGGGTCCACTCGGCGT
This sequence comes from Streptomyces africanus, assembly GCF_002150735.1. Taxonomy (GTDB): domain Bacteria; phylum Actinomycetota; class Actinomycetes; order Streptomycetales; family Streptomycetaceae; genus Streptomyces; species Streptomyces africanus. The sequence goes on along the minus strand of NZ_MUKA01000071.1, from coordinate 23,822 downwards.
CGATGCGCATCGTGGCCCGGCGCTCGTCGTCGTACGCGTCCCAGCCGGGGTTGCCGGTCCTGGCGAACCGGACCCAGGTGGCGTGCATACGGGCGGCGAGATCCGCGGGGGGCTTGTCGGGGCCGAGCAGGGCGGATGGGCCGTGCAGCTGGGTCAGGTGGGCGACATCGAAGACGAAGGGCAGCTCGACCGCGTGGGTGGCGCCGAGCTCTTCGTCCAGGGCGTGGGAGCGCCAGGCGAACTCGTAGGCGTAGGTGGCGGACTCGGGGTGGGCGGTATGTGCGTCGGTCAGGGCCCAGCTGCCCGCGCCGAACAGTGCGTCGCCCATGATGGCGGAGCGCAGCTCGCCGAAGGACGCATCGGGGCGTGCCTTCCGGTACGTCTCGACGAGTCGCGCCGGCTTCGGGTGCGCGCGCGCCGCCGCGTCGTCGACGTCCCCGGCGGTCGAGGTGGCGTACTTGCCCACCGGGACCAGGTAGAGGTTTCCCTCCTCGGTGTTGGTCCCGATAAGCAGGTCGACGTTGGCGCTCAGGCCAGCGGCGACGGATTCGGCGGGCTGCGTGTCGAGGACCAGGCTGAAGGGGCTGAGTCCGATCAGCGGATCGTGGTGCGTCCCGGTCTGCAGGTCGATGCCCGCGAGCCGGGAGGCGGCCTCCACCAGGCGCTCGTCGGAGATCTCCGCGAAGGCGTCGACATGGGGCTCGATGCCCAGGTCCTCGGCCGCTGCCCGGGTGACGCGGGCGGCCTGCTCGGTGGTGAACGCCCCCAGGCCGCTGCCACTTTGGACGATCGCCCGGCGGAAGAGGCCTGCGGCTTCGGCGGTGGCGAGGACGCCGCCGACGATGGTCGCCCCGGCCGACTGACCGAAGAGGGTGACGTTGTGCGGGTCACCGCCGAACGCTGCGATGTTCTCCCGCACCCAGCCCAGTGCGGCGACGACGTCGAGCAGGCCGCGGTTGGCGGGCGCGCCGGGGATGTCGAGGAACCCGGCGATGCCGAGCCGGTAGTTGAGGGTGACGAGGACGACGCCGTCGCGGGCGAAGGCGGAGCCGTCGTACAGCGCGGACCGCGTCGATCCGGCGACGAATCCGCCGCCGTGGACGAACACCATGACGGGCAGGTCGCCGTTCGCGCCGGCGGGCGTCCATACGTTGGCGGTGAGGTAGTCCTCGCCGCGGCTCCAACCGGTGCCGAAGTAGGGGGCCATGTCCACGCTGCCGAGCTTGCGCTCGGACTGCGGCGCGTTGGGTCCCGGCACGGTGGCGTCCCGTACTCCGTCCCACGGCTCGTGCGGCTGCGGCGACTCGAACCGGCCGGCGCCGCGGGGCGGGGCGGCGTAGGGGATGTTCAGGAAAGCGTTGGTGTCGCCCTGGCGCAGGCCGCGGACGGCTCCCTGCGCCGTGGTCACGATGGGGTCGGTGTGGTGGCTCATGTCTCGTGTCTTTCCGCAGGACTCAGGCCTGCTCGGTGTACGGGGCGAAGGGGGCCCAGCCCTTGATGGCGAACTTGTCTCCCTCTCGTGCCACTTCGGCGGCGCCGTGGCCGCCCAGGTGCGCGGGGATCACGAGTGCGTTGTTGTCGGCCGCCCAGCCCAGCACCTTGCGGCGGGTGGCGCGGGCGGCCGCGGGGTCCTCGCAGAAGCAGCTGTTGGAGTCGGGCTCGAGGATCTGCACGGGGCTGTGCAGCATGTCGCCGACGAACACCGCGCGGTCCGTCCCGGAGGTGAGGGTCAGTACGGAGGAGCCGGGGGTGTGGCCGGGAGCCGCGTCGAGGCGGAGGTCGGCGTCGATCTGGTGGCTGTTTTCCCACAGCAGCGTCTGGCCGGCCTGGTGCACCGGGGCCACGCTGTCCTCGAAGACGTTCTGGTTGCCGCGGCCGAGCAGTGGCTTGTGCTCGTTCTCGGGATTCCAGAAGTCGAAGTCGTCCTTCGGCATCAGATAGGTGGCGTTGGGAAAAGTGGGTACCCACTGCCGGCCGTTCAGGTACGTGTTCCAGCCGACGTGATCGATGTGGAGATGTGTGTTGATCACGATGTCCACGTCCTCGGGCGCGACGCCGGCGCGCGCGAGATTGGCCAGGAAGCCTGTTTCGAGGCGGTTCCAGACCGGCGCGTACGGGCGGTCCTTGTGATTGCCCACGCCGGTGTCGACGAGGATGGTCTTTCCTCCGCTGCGCAGCAGCCAGGTCTGGATCGCGGAATTGACGATATTGGTGTCGGAATCGAGGAAATGCGGGGTCAGCCAGTCGGTACCGCCCTCCCAGACTTCCTTCGAGCTTTCGGGGAAGAAGGTGTCGGGCGTCATTTCGACGGAACCGAAATACTCCCATACCCGTGTGATGGTGACGTTGCCGAGCGTGATCTGTTCCATGGGGCGTCCTTGGGAATGTGGAGGTTTTCCTGGAACCGTACGAGCGGTCTCGGCGCGCGCGGTATCCGTAACGTGACTGCACCTGCGCGCATGGCCCGGGCACTGGGCCCGGCCGCTTGTAGCCTGGACGTGCCAGGGCAAGGCGACTGAGATCGAAAGCCGCGATTCCGGGAGACTCCGTGGACGAGCACACAGGCGACCGCGGTGCGGTCATGGGACCGGAGCCGGATCCGGGGGAGCTGATCGTCGGCCGGGACGCGGAATTGGCACGTCTCTTTCGTGCGGTGGACTCGGTGTCGGCCGACCCGGTGCTGATGCTGGTCGGTGACATGGGCACGGGGAAGAGCGCGCTGCTGGAGCACGCGGTGCACCGGGCTGAAGCCGGCGGCGCTCGCGTACTGCGGGCCGAGGGGAGCGAGTCGGAGTCGAGCCTGGCGTTCTCCGCACTCCATCAGTTGCTGCGGCCGGTGCCGGCCGAGGTGGACGCACTGCCAGGGAGGCAGCGCGCGGCGCTGCGGGACGCCTTCGGCGAGGGGTCGGCCACGCCGGGACCCGATCTCATGCTGGTCGGGGTCGCCGTCCTGAGCCTGTTGTCAGGCCTGGGCGACCACCATCCCGTACTCGTGGTGCTGGACGATGCGCAGTGGTTCGATCGTGCTTCCCTGGATGCGCTGTCCTTCGTCGCCAGACGGTTGGAAGGTGAACCGGTCACCATGCTGATCGGTGCCCGTGGCGGCGATCACCTTCCGGGATTCGACCGTCATGTGCCGATGCTCACCCTGGGACCGCTCGACAAAGCTGCGGCCAATCGGCTGCTGGACCTGCAGCCGAAGAGCCCCACCGGGCACACCAGGTCGCGGATCCTCGACCAGGCAGGCGGCAACCCGCTGGCGCTGGTGGAACTGACGAGGACAGCCTCAGCACAGGACACGGCTGCGGGACTGCCGTCTGCGGGTCCGCTTCCGCTCACCGATCACCTGGAGCGGATCTTCGCCGCCCGCCTGAACAGTCTCCCCGCCTCCACCATGCGGGCTCTGCTGCTCCTGGCCGCCATGGACAGCGCCGACTCCGCGATCGCCGTCTCGGCGGGGCTGCCGCGCGCCGAGGACGAGGCCTGGCTGCCGGCCGGGCAGGCCGGGCTGGTCCGGCGGACCGACCGGGACGTCCGGTTCCGCCACCCACTGGTCCGTTCCGCCGTGTATCACGCCGCGTCCTCGGACGCCCGGCGCGAGGCTCACCTCGCGCTCGCCGAGATGCTGCGGGACGAACCGGACCGGCGTGCCTGGCATCTTGCCGCAGCCTGCCCGCACCCGGACGCGGCCGCGTCGGCGGAGCTGGAGCGAACCGCCGGCCGGGCCCGCCGCCGCGGCGGCCATGCTGCGGCGGCCCAGGCCCTGCAGCGCGCCGCGGAACTCGCACCGCAGCGCGAGGACAGTGCCCGGCTGCTGGTCGAAGCCGCCGCGGCGGCCGTGTTCACCGGAGACATCGCCTGGGTCGAGGAACTGGTCGCCGCGGCACGCGCGCGCACGGATGACGCAACCCTGCTGGCCTCCGCCGCCGTGCAGGCCGGACGGCTGGCGATCCTGACCGTGCGCCACACCGTGGTCTTCTCCCGACTGGCCGACGCGGCCGAGCAGTTGGCGGCCTCCCAGCCCGCGGCCGGGCTGGACCTCGTGGCCGGCGCCGCCGTGGTCCGCTTCTACTCCGGAGAGGACACCCAGCGCCACCGCATCCAGGACGTCCTGCGGCGCCTTCCCGAGAACGCCTCACACGCAGGCTTGCGCACCTGGGTGAGGGCCGTGTCGGACCCCTTCGACGACCGGGCCCAACTCGTCCGCCTGCTCCCGCAGTTGGCCGCCGAGGCGGAAGAGCGGCCGGAGCGGCTCACCGCCGTCGGGATCATGGCGTGGCTCTTGGACGAGACCCCACAGGCCGTCCGCTCCTTCGACGAGGCCTTCGACCGCTGGGAACTGCAGGGAGCGCTGCCCGAGGGTCTGGGCGGCGCGGTCGCCTGGGCCTACCTGGAGCGAGGACGGTGGGAACAGGCCCGTGAGGCCTGCGCCCGCACCACCGCGGTCGGCCGGGCGGCCGGCCTCGACCACGCCGTGGCCTGTGCGGCCACCGTGGACGCCACCGTGCTGGCTTTCCAGGGCGATGCGTCCTCGGCCCGAACCCGGGCCGAGGACGCGCTCACTCTGATCGATCCTCTGGAAAGCCGCTCGGTCTCCGTTTACGCCCGTCGTGCGCTCGGTGCCGCGGCAGCCGCAGAAGGCGCCTACGAGAGCGCGTACGGCCAACTCCGCATGGTCTTCACGGCAGACGGCGCGCCCGTGCACTACCACGCCTCCTACCCGGCCCTCGCGGATCTGGCCGCCGCCGCTGTGCGCTGCGGCCGCCACGAGGAGGCTGCCCTGATCGTCGAGCGCTCGGCATCCGCGCTGGCGGACAACGCTTCACCTCGTCTGCGTGCTCTGATCAGCCGAGCCCGTGGCCTGCTGGCGGACCCCGACGACGCCGAACCGCACTTCCGGGCGGCTCTGGCGGATCCGGCACTGGAGTACTGGCCCTTCGAACGCGCACAGACCCTGCTCGACCTCGCCGAGTGGCTGCGGCGCCGTCGGCGCATCGCAGAGGCGCGTGGGCCGCTCACCGAGGCCCTGGAGACCTTCCGGCGCCTGGGCGCGCGCCCGTGGATCGAGCGTGCCCGGGCCGAATCGCGCGCCGCCGGCCTCGACGTCACGGATGCGGCCCCCGACGCGCTCGCCGAACTCTCCCCGCAACAGCAGCAGATCATCCGGCTCGCCGCCCGCGGGCTGACCAACCGAGAGATCGGCGAAAAGCTCTTCCTCTCCCCGCGCACGGTCAGCTCGCACCTCTACCGCAGCTTCCCCAAGCTGGGCATCACCGCCCGATCCCAGCTGCGCGACCTCATTGAGGGGGCCCTCGCGACGGCGGCCCACCAGGATTAGGGACACGCCCGGCCATGGAAGCAGTCACTTGACGCATACCGCGCGCCATCCCGCCGGACCAGACTGGCCACAAGGCGAGGCAGCAGTAACCCGCAAGGTGGCCCCTTCGCCCTGGTAAACCGATGCCCCCGCTTGTCCCCAAGGCCTTGCAGAAACGCAGGCCGTGGCCAGTGGGCCGGGCTGAACACGGGCCGCTCGTCGTGGCGGGACGGAGACGGCCGACCACGACGAAGGAACGGAAATCCACGGTGCCTGCGAAAACAGCGTCGCTACGGGACCGGGTTGCCGCAGCCGATCCGGGGCTGCTGCGTCTGACCGCCGGGCTGCGTGCCGTCCTCGGCCTCACTCTCACCCTGGCCGTGCTGACGGTACGGGATCAGCCGTCGGTCATACTTCTGGCCGGCGGCTTCACAGCGGTGGTCACCTCGTTGGCGAGCAGCGACCTGCACCCCCGCAACCAGTTCCTCACTCTGCTCGCCGGGGCTCCCGTGACCCTGGCCGCCTTGACGGCCGGGGGCCTGCTGGCGCCTTTCCCCCTCGCGTCCCACCTGGCCTTCCTGCTGCTGATCTTCACCGCGGTCTATGCGCGCCGCTTCGGACGACGGGGCCTGGACCTCGGGATCTTCGCCTTCATGGCCTACTTCCTGTCCCAGTTCGCCAAGATCCAGCCCCACCAACTCCCCCAAATGACGGGGGCGTTGGCCATCGCCTTCGCGGCAGCCGCAGTCACCCGCCTCTGCCTGGTGCCCACGACGTCCTACGGAATCCTGAGGCGCCTGAGGGCGGCATTCAACAGACGGCTTCGCGATGCACAGCAGGCCACGTCAGATCTACTCGCAGACGGCGGAGCCGGCGTCCGCAGAGTCGAACGACGTCTCGACCGGCTGCACACCTCCGCGCTGCTGCTTCAGGAATTCCTGGACGAGGCTCCCGTCGGGCTGCTCCGCGACACGGCGGCGGAGCTGGAGCGGACGGCACGTGCGGACGCGACCGCACAACGCCTCGGCGTACTCGCGATCCGCGCGGCGGAGGATTCGACCGGGTCCTCCGCCGGCGCGATGAGGGAGGCGGAGACGGGGGACTTGACCGACCGGACAGAGCGCGACCGTGTGGCGCTGCATCCAGGGGCGGCACAGCCTTCAGGACCCTGGCGGCATACGACGCGGCAGGCGTTCCAGGTGACCGCCGCGGCCGCGCTCGCCGTACTCGGCGGACATCTTCTCTCCCCGCACCTGTGGTACTGGGCCGTCGCCACGGCATGGGTCGTCTTCATCAATGCCGAGCACACCGGGGACGTCCTGCTGCAGAGCGGCCGGCGGCTGATCGGCACCGTCGCCGGGGTGCCGTTCGGATACGGCCTCGCCGCCCTGGCCGACGGGCACACCACCTTGGCCCTGGCCTTTCTCCTCGCCTGCGTCTTCGGGATGTTCTACACCCCCTCCGGCAGCTACTGGGCGGTGACCTTCTTCATCACCGGCTCGCTCAGCATGGTGCTCGCAGTCCTGCATACGCTCTCCCCGCAGCTCCTCGCACTTCGCATCCAGGAGACCGTTCTGGGGGCCGGGTGCGGGATTCTGGCAGCCGCGCTGGTCGTCCCCATGGCTGTCCGCACGGTCGCCGACATGCGTCTGAGGGAGCTGCTTTCCCTTCTCGACCACCTCGTGCGCTGCGCGCCGCAGGCCGGCGTCCCGAAGCGCGCACTCGATGCACGTGATCTTGATCAAGCGCTGGAGGCCTTCCGCACGGCGTGCCGTCCCCTGGTGCATCCACTCAATCCCCGCCGCGCCGAGCGCGCCCGGGTCCGCCGTGTTCTCGAACGCGTGGAAGCCACCTCCTTCCACGCGCGAGGCCTCGCCACCGAGACGGGACGCGCACGAGACGCAGCAGCGTGGCCCGCGTCTCAGCACTCGTCAACAGCTCGGCACAACCGAACGAACCAAGTCATCTTGCCCCCGCAGCCCTGCAGACCCTGCCCATGCATCGCCCGACCTGACAGCTGAGAGCAGCCACAACCCGTGCGCGTAGCCCTACCTGTCCCCGCATGCGAGCAGCCTCGCCCCGCTGGCGTGACGACGGCCTGCATGACCCGTCGGGGGTTGTGCAACCCGCCTACGCGCCCGTCGGGCCGGATCAGCGCCGCGGTGACCGGCGGACCACGCGGGTCCGCCGGTCACGGCTAGCACGGGAGCGTTCCGGCGCAACGGCGCCCGGCGTCCTCGGGTGACACGCGCCGACGAAGGGGACGTTGACCGACGGGGCGACCGACGCGCTGGTGGAGGCCGGTTGTCTCGTGCGGGCAGCCGGCCTGCCCAGCCCCTCCCGTCACCTGTTCGCGGGGAAGGCCGCGCGTCGGCCACAGCCGACGATGACGAGGGCGAGGAGCGCGAGAACGATCAGCGCTGTGGGCAGCATCCGGGCACCGACGCCCTCGATGACAACGGCACCGAGAGCGCCCCCCGCGAAGATGGCGAGGTTGAAGGAGGTGGTGAGCATCGCGTTCGCCACATCGGCGTTCTCACCGGTGGCCTCGCTCATCGCCGTCTGCAGGTGTGTCGCCGCGCCTCCGAAGGCGATGCCCCACAGGACGATGGCCAGGAGCGCGCCGGCGAGGGAGTCCTGGGCTGCCAGGAGTACTGCCCCGACGACGACGAAGAGGGCCACGCTCGCCAGCGTGAGCCTGCGCAGCGCACGGTCGATGAACAGACCGGTGATCCAGATCCCGACGAGAGCGGCGAGACCGAAGACGACGAGCGCCAGGTCCGGCCGGAGCGCGAGGTGTGCTTCGCGCAGGTAGGGCGCGATGTAGGTGTAGAGCAGGTTGTGTGCGAGCATCCACGTGAGGACGACCACGAGGATGGTCGCCACGCCGGGAAGTCGCAGCACCTTGGTGAGCGGCACGCGCGTCTGCGCGCGCTGCCCCGCGGCGTCGGGGACGAGGACGCGGGCGGCTGCCATCACGAGTGCGGCCAGCACTGACATCGCGGCGAACGACCACCGCCAGCCGACTGCGCTGCCGAGCCAGGAGCCCAGGGGCGTTCCGACGGAGAGGGCCACGGGGGTTCCGGCCATGGCGACGGCCAGGGCCCGCCCGGCGTGCTCGGGTGCCGCGATACGGCGCGCGTATCCGGCGAGCATGCCCCAGAGCAGGCCGGAGAAGGCACCTGCCACGAACCGGGCCGTCAGTGCGACCGCGAGGGACGGTGCCAGGGCGGTGACGGCATTGGCCACCAGGAACCCGCACAGGCCCGCCAGCAGGAGCGGTCGCCGCCGGCTTCCGCGGGTCAGCGCCGCCGCGGGGATCGCCGCGAGGACCGTGCCGAGCGCGTAGGCGCTCACCAGTTGGCCCGCGCCGCCCTCAGACACCTGCAGTCCGGCGGCCAGCTGGGGCAGCAGGCCGGCCGGCAGCGTCTCCGTCATGATCACGAGGAATCCGGTGCAGGCCATCACGGTCAGCGCCGGCAGGGGGAAGTCCGTGCGGGCTCGGGTGGGGGGCGGGGCGGGAGGTGCCGTAGCCACGAGTCATCTCCTTCACTAATTACGGATTGAACGATCCGATTTGACTCTCGCAGGCTGAAGGTGTCAAATCGGATCAGTCAATCCGTAATTGAAGGAGGTTGCGGTGCCACCTGCCGGCCGTCCTCGCACCTTTGACGAGGAACTCGTCCTCGAAGCGGCGATGCTGCTGTTCTGGCGACAGGGCTACGAGGCGACCTCGCTGGCCCAACTGCGCGAGGCCACCGGGCTGTCGTCCGCGAGCCTGTATGGCGCCTTCGGCTCGAAGGAAGGACTGTTCACCCGCGCCGTCGAGCACTACGTCGCCGGACCGGGCAGCGTGACCGACGTCATCGCGGACGAGGCGCTGAGCCCGAGGGAGGCGATCGCGCGTCTGCTGCACGGATCGATCGACATGCAGACCGACCCCTCCCACCCCCGCGGTTGCCTCGTGGCTCTGTCAGGCACGGTGGAGGCGCACGGAGCCGAACACGCCGGCGTACGGGAAGTCGTCGCGGCACGCCGCGCGACCGACCGCGCGCGCATCGCCGCCACCGTCAGCCGCGGCGTCACCTCGGGTGAACTCGCCGAGGACACCGACGTGGACGCCGTCACCGCCATGATCCACGGTTTCCTGCTCGGCATCTCCACCCAGGTCTGCGACGGCATCCCCGCACAGCGGCTGCACGCCGCCGCGGACGCGCTGCTCGCGTACTGGGACGCGCCGAGAGGGAACGCGTCCGGTCTCCGACCTGCCTGACCACGGACGGCGGTCGGCACCGGGGCAGCAAACATGGCGGGCGGTGGCGTTCCCCTACACCTCCACCGCTCGGCCCTGGCCGATCCTCGCCGTACCCCTTCCCCCGACTCCCGCATCACGGCACCTATGCCAAGCGGGCTCTTGAAAGGAAACACCTGCTCACCATGACCACCGCAGAGCTTTCCCCGGCACGGCCGACCGGTTTCGGCACCGTCACCGGCACGCCCGGCCTGCCCGCCGAATTCGACAAGGTCTTCTCCAGCCAGTACATCGACGTGGGCTCGGTACGCCTGCACACCGTCACCGGAGGACAGGGGCCGGCGCTGCTGCTGATCGGCGGCTGGCCGCAGTTCTGGTACCAGTGGCGCCGCGTCATGCTGCCGCTGGCCGAGCACTACACGGTCGTCGTCGCCGACCCGCGGGGCACCGGCCTTTCCGACAAACCGCACACCGGGTACGACTCCGCGACCTGTGCCCAGGACTTCCACCGACTGATGAACCTGCTCGGCCACGACCGGTTCGCTGTCGTCGGCCACGACATCGGCATGTGGACCGCCTACGCCATGGCGGCGGACGCACCGGGCCCCATCCAGCGGATGGCACTCGTGGACGCGATCATCCCCGGCATCTCGCCCTCGCCCCCGCTGCTGAGCGACCGGCGCACGAGCGATTTTCTGTGGCACTTCAACTTCAACCGCGCCGGCGACATCAACGAACAGCTCGTCCAGGGCCGCGAACACCTGTACTTCGGGCACCAATTCGCCACCAAGGCAGCCACTCCCACCGCGATCCCCGCTGCCGCGGTGGACGTGTACGTCCAGGCGATGCGCCTGCCCGGAGCCCTGCGGGCCAGCTTCGAGTACTACCGCGCCATCGACGAGACCATGGCGCAGAGCGCCCTGCGCAAGAAGAACAAGCTCACGATCCCCGTGCTGGCCGTCGCCGGCGATGCCCTGGGCGGAGAGAACATGGAGAACGAAGTCCGCTCCCTGGCCGACGACGTGAGCAGCATCGTCATCCCCGACTGCGGCCACTTCGTACCGGAAGAAGCCCCCGAGGACTTCCTCAACGCCCTGCTGCCCTTCCTGCAGCCCTACCGTGCCGGTCTCTGATTGACGGCGTCACACACGGACGGGCGGGGCGGCGGCCCCGCTACCCCAGCAACGCCTGACGGTCGTCATTGCCGTACCTCTGCGGAGACCTGCGGCATCTCTCCGGCCGGCGCATCCGAACCGACCGGCGGATCCAGGTCCAGGTAGCAACGCAGCCGTACGCCGGGCTTGCCCGCGTCCCGGGGCTGTCGCCGTCGCCCACCGGTCGGTGAGCAGCTGCTGAAAGGCGAGCGCGGTGGCGTCGTCGGCGACCGCGACGTCGACGACGACCAGGCCCGGCCGCTTAAGTGCGTCTCGTGGACCGGGTGCATGTACGGCACTACGTCTGGCCGCCCGGTGGGGGTTCCGCCGCTGCGGTGTCGTCACCCGACCGAGTGGCGTGCCGTCAGGGGCTGTCGTCGGGGCCGGGTGTCCCAGCGTCGGTTGCGTGACCGGCACTGCTTCACTCCTCCCGGGACGTTGAGGTGCTGACGTTCTGGACATGGTGGAAACCGGCTTTGCGGTTGACTCCCGTGGTGGCGCGCGTGACGGTCGTGCGGGGAAGGAGTCGCGCCGCCCAGGTGGTGACGCGGTTGCTTGCCCTGCCGGGAGGTGTTGTTGTCGAAGAAGCAGGTGTCGGTGGCGCCTGGATGAGCGCCCATGACCTGCACTCGGGTGCCCCGGAGCTCCTGCGCGAAGGCCTCGGTGAAGGACAGGACGAATGCCTTCGTCGCGGCGTAGCTTCGCTTGGTAGGGCATGGGCTGGAACGCGGCGGTGGATGCGACGTTGATGATCCCGCCGACGCCGCGGTCGAGCATGTCCGCCCCGATGAGGCGGCCTTCTGCCGGGACCGGCCTCGTCGCCCACCCTAGGAACATCAGTGCCGGGCACGCTTGTACCGCGGCGCCACCGCGATGGAACGTCAACGCCGTTCATAGAACCTGTGCGCCGTGGCGGAGCATGCACGTCGGCAGAACGGTCTCAGAAGGTCACCGGATCCGCGACGGACTGTGGAGGAGTCCTCGCGTTCCCCTGGGCGCTCCGAGGACCTCGGGACCGTCGTTGGCACCCGTAGCGGACGCCATCCGGCTCAGGCGGGCAGCTGGGGTGTCGGCGTCATGGCCCTGTCGAGCAGGATCTCCGCGGCCGCGCGCGCGTGTCGGCCGTAGTCCGGTTGGTCCAGCACCATCGCGCGGCTGGCCGCACCGTCGGCGAGAGTGACCAGCTGCTCGGCGAGCGTGGCGGGCTCGGCGGCGCCCAGCTCCGCCGTCAACTCCGTGACGAGCTGCGTCATCAGCAGCTTCTGCTCCCGCGCGAACGTGTGGATCGCGCTCCTGGGGTCGGGGAACTCGACCGCGGCATCGATGAAAGGGCAGCCGCGCACCGGGGACTCGTCCGGCGACGGGAGATCGAACAGCCGGAGAATCCGTTCCCGGGGATCGAGATCCTCGCGGGTGAGCACGCTCTCCAGGGTCCGTCCCGACGCAGCCAGGTCCCGCAAGTGGGCGATCACCAGATCGCTCTTGGCCGGGAAGTGCGCGTAGAGCGTGCGTTTGGACACCGGCGCGGCCTCCGCGACCTGCTCCATACCGGTTGCGTTGATGCCCTGCTTCGCGAACAGCGCGGCGGCCGCGACCAGGATCCGTTCACGCCCGCCGCGCCCCCGGCGTTCGGTCTTCGTGCTTGTCGCGTCCATGAGTTGAGTATACGCGAGCGTTTACTTCAGGAGGAACCGCTGTTACGGTCGAGCTCAAGTAAACGCGTCCGTATACTTCAAGACCGGGTCAGAGGAGTGTCACTGTGAGCCCGTCCCACCCGACCGAGATGAGCAGCTACGCCGAGAAGCTGATCCGCGGCCGCCGCGCGACCCGCGCCTTCCGTCCCGACCCCGTGCCCGCGGAGACCCTGCGCGCGGTCTTCGCACTCGCCGGTGCCGCGCCGTCCAACTCCAACACGCAGCCGTGGCAGGTCGAGGTGGTGAGCGGGGCGGTGCGAGACCGTCTGGCCGACGCGCTCCGGACGGCACACGCCGAGCGGCGCACCACAGTCGACTTCCCCTACCACGAGAACATGTACTCGCCGACTCAGCAGCGCCGCCGCGCCGCGTTCGGCGCCGAGCTCTACGGCGCGCTCGGCATCGGCCAGGACGACCATGCGGCCCGCGCGGCCTACGACGCCGAGAGCCTGAGCTTCTACGGTGCCCCGCACGTCGCGTTCCTCTTCACGGCCGGGGACGCCGGGGCACGAACGGCCGCGGACGTCGGCATCTACGCCCAGACACTGCTGCTGTCGATGACCGCTTACGGCCTGGACAGCTGCCCGCAGGGACTGTTGAGCTTCTACGCCGACACCGTTCGCGGCGAACTTGGCATCGACGGCGGGAAGCTGCTCATGGGGATCTCCTTCGGCTACGCCGACGAGACCGCGCCGGTCAACCACATCACCACCGGCCGGGCCGCCCTCGACGCGACCACGACCTTTCACTCCTAGCTGTGCCAACTCATGACATTGGTTCCCCGCTGTCAGGCTTGGCGGCGTAGGACGTGAGGCGATCGGCGAGCGCGGTGACGAGGTCGCGCAGTTCGCCGGGGCGCTCGATGACGAACGGCCGGTCGAGTGAGGCGAGTACCGGAGGCAACCAGTCGAGCCGCTCCGCCCGCAGCTCGACGCGCAGCCAGCGCTCGGCCGTCCGGCCCTGGCCTGCCGCGGGTTCGTACTCCTCCAGGTTCGCGACGCCGGCGGGAAGGTGGGCGCGGATCTGCTCGACCGTCCCGTGGATCCGCAAGGCCACCTCATACCGGTACTCAGCCGTGGCGAAGCCTGACAACACGCGCTGTGCCGGACCGGGCCCCACGGGTGCTTCGAATGAGCCGGGCAGGGTCCGCGCGTCCGCGATGCGATCGAGCCGGAAGGTTCGATCCTCACCGATCCGGGGGTCCTCGCCCGTGACGTACCACCGGCCCGCATGCGCGACGATCCCGTACGCGTGCAGCGTGCGTTCGCTGCGCCGTCCGTCGCGGTCGGTGTAGCGGATCGAGACCGGTCGGCGGTGGCGCACCGCATCGGCGATGGTGAGCAGGACCCCGGCGTCCGGGGCGTCGAACTCTCCGGGCTGCTCCGTGAAGGCGAGGGATTCCAGGAGTGTGTCGAGCCGGCGGGCGATGTGCTGGGGCAGCACCCGCCGGATCTTCGCCGAGGCCGTCTCGTTTGCCGTGTGCTGCGTCGTCGTCAGTCCTGCTCGGCGGCCGGTGACCAGGCCGAGCAGCACGGCCAGCGCCTCGTCGTCGCTGAGCATGAGCGGAGGCAGGCGGTACCCGGGGGCGAGCCGGTACCCGCCGTAGCGGCCGCGCACCGATTCCACGGGTACGTCCAAGTCGATCAGCTGGTTCACATACCGCCGCACGGTGCGCCCTTCGACACCGAGCCGGCTGGCGAGTTCGGCCACCGTCCGGGTGCCGCCCGACTGCAGCAACTCCAGGAGCGTCAGCACGCGGGCGGTCGGTCGAGGCATGAGCACAACCTAACGCGAATACAGGACCGATTCTGTCCGCTATTTGTCCTAGCCTCCGCAGTGCACGCCATCAGCACAGCCAAGGAGATCCCCGTGGACTTCGTCTCGATCCGCATCATCACCAGCGACGTAGCGCGCCTCGTCGAGTTCTACGAGCGCGCCACAGGGGCGCGGGCGGCGTGGGCGACCGAGGACTTCGCCGAACTCGAGATCGGAGGCGCGACCCTCGCGATCGCCGGCACCCGCACCGTCCCGCTGTTCGCCCCGGGCTCTGCCCGGCCGGCGGACAACCACAGTGTGATCACGGAGTTCCTCGTCGACGACGTGGACCGGGTTCACCGGAACCTGACCGGCTTCGTCACCGACTTCGTCAACGGGCCCACCACGATGCCCTGGGGCAACCGGTCGCTGCTGTTCCGCGACCCCGACGGCAACCTCGTCAACTTTTTCACCCCCGTCACCCCGGCGGCCATCGAGAAGTTCGCACGCTGACGCCACGCACGAAGATTGGCTCAAGACCTGGAACGAAGACGCCAGGCCGTTCACATCAGCCGAGACCGCCGACCAAATCATCGACGGTATCTGCCGCTACTGCGACAGGATCTCCGGACCAGGACACTAGCCCGCGTCCCTCGGTGGGTCGACGCACGGCGTCGGTGGAGTCAGGCCGATGAGAAGCCTGATGCCGCGCACCAGTGCCTCGGCGTGGCCGGGGGCCAGTCCGCGTGCCAGGCCGGTGAGCAGGGGGTAGGTCTGCCGGTCGATGCCGACCGGGGCCACGGCTACGAGCGGGTTGCACAGATTGTCCCTTTTGTGACGCAACCGGGCGAAGAAGCGGGGCGTGAGGGACCGGCCGAGTCGCCGTTCGACGGCCGTGCCCGTCACCGAGGAACTGACGGCCTTCGACCTGCCGGTCACCGGGCGCATCCCGCGAGAGCTGAACGGCGTTATCTGCGCAACGGACCCAACGTCCTGGGCCTCAAGGACCCGCGCGCCTACCACTGGATGCTCGGCGTAGCCCGCCAAGTCCGTCGGTGGCAGCCGTCTCACGCTGAAGCACCCGGCCGAGGCGGGCTCCGTGTCCCTGCGGGCAAAGCTGACCGACCGCGCCGGCAACACTCTGGTCCAGACGATCGACCGGGCCTACCTGACGGCCCGTTAACCCCTGGCCCTTGCACCTGGACTCGCCCGGGGCGGCATCCACACCGCCCCGAGCGAGTCCGCTGGTCCAGCCGCTTGCGGGGCGTACGCCGCCGACGGTACGCGGTCCACGGCACCGTACGGGTCGAAGCCGCGGCCGGAGGCCTTGACCGCTGTCTTCGTGGGTCTCATCGGCCTCGTTCCCGCTCCCCTCGGACCACAGGTCAGCTCGGGTCACCCCGGTCACGTCGAGCACGCCCTTCCCCTTGACCCGCCGGCTCTTCACCGGGGCCCGAGGGGCCCCTCAGGCCGCCATCAGCTCCGCCAGGGCGCGGTCCATTGCGGCGTTGAACTCTTCCGGCCTCAGCGGCAGACGGGACTTGACGTCCCGGCTCCACTGGTCGGCGAGGACCTCGGCGGTGCCCGCCTCGACACCGTCGAGCGCCGCGTCGGCCAGGTCCGACGGAGCGATCTTGTCCACGGGCCAGCCCGCCGCCATGTCGGTGTCGGCCAGGCCGAGGTGTACCGCTGTGACGAGCGTGCCCTGTTCGGCGAGCTCCAGGCGGACGCCGTTGGTCATGGCCCAGGCGGCGGCCTTGGTCAGGTGGTAGGCGTTGGCGCCCTTGCCCCCGAACCACGACATGGCGGAGAGAACGTTGACGATCGCGCCCCCGCCGTTCCTGGCGAGCACCGGCGCGAACTCCCGGATCATTCCCAGGTGGCCGAACATGTTGGTCTCCAGCTCGTGCCGCACCGCGTCCAGCGAACCGGTCACCAGGTCGGTCCCCGTACTGATTCCCGCGTTGTTGATGAGGAGCGAGACGTCCGGGGTGGCCTCGGCGGCGGCCCTCACGGATGCGGGATCGGTGATGTCGAGGGGCAGCACCTCGACCCCGGGCAGGTCCACGGTCTCCGGTCGGCGGGCCGTCGCGTAGACCTTGCGGGCGCCCCGTTCGAGCAGGCGCTGGGCGAAGGCGCGGCCCAGGCCGCGGTTGGTTCCGGTGACAAGGGCGACGGAGTTGTTGATATCCATGGCCGGTACGCTAAAACCTGACGCTGGCGTCAGAGGCAAGTGCTGGTCGTCAGGGCGAGGGGTGAGAGGAATCACCATGACTGTCACAGTGGCCGCAGACGAGCGGTTGATCCGCATCGGCGAGGTGGCACGAGGTGCCGGCGTCTCGGTGCGCGCCGTGCGCTACTACGAGCAGCAAGGGCTGCTCATCGCGGAGCGCAGCCCGTCCGGCCAGCGCCTGTACCGGCAGGACGCCATCCCCCTGGTCCGCTTCTTCCAGCAGATGTTCGCCGCCGGCCTTACCAGCCGAAGGATCTCCGAACTCCTGCCGTGCTGGGACTCCGGGCACACCGACGCCGAGCAACGAGCCATGCTGCGAGCCGAGCGCGAGCGCCTCCAGTCCAAGATCGACGACCTGCAGGCCGCCCTCGACCACCTCGACGAGGTCATCGCGATCACGGACACGCACCCGTAGGCGCGGTCGGCCAGACGTCTCATCAGCGATCTGACCTCGCTGTCGGTTAACAGCGTGAGCGCAGACGTCGCCAGCAGATGAGGGCACAGCCCAAAGTGAGGAAGGCTTCGTGGATGTCGTCGCGGATCTCCCAGCGGATCCGCAGGCGGCGGAACCAGTGCAGGTGGGCGAATGCGCGCTCCACGACCCAGCGTTGGGCGCCCAGACAGGAACGTGCTCGGTGCCCCGGCGGGCGATCAGTGGCTTCACACCGAGATCCCAGACCATACGGCGGCAATTGTCATGGTCGTAGCCGCGATCGCCCAGCACCACGTCCGGGCGGCGCCGAGGCCGGCCGCGCTTGCCCCGCACCGGCGACACCGCTTCGAGCAGCGGGAGGAGCTGGGTGACACCTCGTGCCACCGGGGCCACACGCCGGCCTCGGACCACTCGGCCAGGCGGCGCCAGCAGGTCATGCCCGAGCCGAAGCCGAGTTCCTGCGGCAGATGCTCCCACGAGATCCCGGTGTGCAGGACAAACAGAATGCCCTGGAAGACCAGCCGGTCCGGATGCCGCTTGCGGCCCGGGTGCCGGGTCCGACGCTCGACCTCCGGGCGGTCGTCTCTCCCTACGACACCTCGGCCCGCTACGCACGGCACGGACACACCATCAGCTGGAAGGGGTTCTCCGTTCACCTGACCGAGACCTTGCTCCCGACGGCCCCAACGTGATCACGGACGTGGCCACCACACCACTCCGGAGCAACCCCACCCGGCAACACCGCCTGGACGAGGGCTTCGCCCGGGACGACTTCCCCATCGACTACGACCGCCAGCAGGTCACCTGCCCCCAGGGCCAGGTCAGCCAGGGCTGGCAAGACCCCTACCCCGCCCTCCTCACCGCCACGAGAACTCCGCGACCTGCAACTTCGCGTCCGCACCGAGCAACAGACACCCGAGTGGAAGACCCGCTACGCGGTCCGCTCCGGGGTGGAGGGCACGGTTGACGAGCTCGCCCACGGATACGGCATGCGCCGCTGCCGCTACCGCGGACAGGGAAAGGCTCACATCCAGCACGTCCTGACGGCCATCGCCGTCAACACCGAGCGCCTCAGCGGGCTGCCTCCAACCGAAGAAGCCCCCACGCCCCGCTAGCCGACTGCCTTCCAGAACTACCTCGACCAGCGCGAGATACCCCGGCCGAAGTCCTGGCGAACCCTGGGCAGCTGACCTCGGCGCTCCAAGATCCCCTACAGAGTCAAGCTCAGGGCTCCCGGCGCGAGGTGGCGGCCAGTGAGCCGAGGAGCGCGAGCGCCTCGCTGCTGGGCGAAGCCGGCTCCGCGTGGTAGACGACGAGCTCCTGGCCCGGGGCCGAGCGGATGTCGAAGGTCTGCATGGTCAGCGTCAGCGGGCCGACGTCGCGGTGCTCGAAGCGTTTCCGCTCCAGCGCCTTGCCCCGGACGTCGTGACGGGCCCACAGCTCGGCGAACTCGGGGCTGTGCTCCAGCAGTTCGGTGAGCACCTGCCGTACCCGCGGGTCGTTCGGAGCCGCGCCGTGACCAAGCCGGAAGCCGGCCACGGAGTTGCGCGCGACGTCGTGCCAGTCGCGGTAGAAGGCGCGGGCGGCGGGGTCGGTGAACACGATGTGCATGAGGTTGCGCGAGTGCGCCCAGCCGTGGAAGAGCGCATCGGCGATCGCGTTGGAGGCGAGGACGTCGTACGCGCGGTTGTAGACGATGGCCGGGTTGTGCGGCCAGGCGTCCATGAGCGCCAGCAGGCTCGGCTCGACCCGGTCTGCCACGCCTGCGGCCTTGGCGCGCGGGCCGATGCCGGCGAGCCGGAACAGGTGCAGGCGGCCGTCCTCGTCCAGCCGGAGGGCGACGGCCAGGGCATCGAGAACCTGCGCGGAGGGCGTGCGCTCCCGGCCCTGCTCCAGGCGTACGTAGTAGTCAGCGCTGACCCCGGCGAGCAGGGCCACCTCCTCGCGCCGCAGTCCCGGCACCCGGCGGTGCCCCGAGGTGGGGAGGTTCACCTCGGCCGGGGTGACCTGGCCGCGCCGGGCGGTGAGGTAGGAGCCGAGTTCTGAGCGTGCCATGCCGCCATGCTAGGCGGGGTGCCGGCCGCTCTTCCTGGGTGCGCTGCACCCAGGAAGAGGCCGCCCCTCCCGCGGGCCCTCCGGCCAGGGCAGCCTCGATGCCATGAACACACAGCAATCGGAACTCCCCGAGCAGGCCGGCCGCAAGGTCGTCATCGTCACCGGCGCCAGCAGCGGCATCGGCGCGGCCATCGCCGCACGACTCGTGGCAGAGGGACACCAGGTGGTGGCCGGTGCACGTCGCACCGACCGCCTGCGTGCACTGGCGGAGCGCACGGCCGAGGCAGCTGCCAGCTCCGGCGGCGGCCTGCAACCCGTACGGCTGGACGTCACGGACCGCGCGGACGTCGCAGCCCTCGTCCAGGCCACACGCGAGCGCTACGGCCGTCTCGACGTGCTCGTCGCCAACGCCGGGGTCATGCCGCTGTCGCGGCTGGACTCCCTGCTCGTCGACGAGTGGGACCGGATGATCGACGTGAACGTCCGCGGCCTGCTGCACGGCATCGCCGCGGCACTGCCCGTGTTCACCACCCAGGGCTCGGGCCACTTCGTCACGGTCGCCAGCATCGGCGCCCACCAGGTCGTGCCCACCGGCGCCGTCTACTGCGCCACCAAGTACGCCGCCTGGGCGATCACCGAAGGCCTGCGCCAGGAGGCCGACCCCTCGATCCGGGTCACCACCATCTCCCCCGGCGTCGTCACCTCCGAACTCGCCGACACCATCACCGAGCCCGGCGCCGCCGAGGCCATGCGCACCTACCGCGCCCACGCCATCGAACCCGACGCCATCGCCCACGCGGTCTCCTACGCCCTCACCCAGCCTGCGGACGTCGACGTCAACGAGATCGTCGTACGCCCCACCCGCCAGCGCTGACCCCACCGAGACCGACCGGAGAACCCATGACCACACCCCCACCGCGCCGCCCTCCCCGCCGCCTGGGACCTCACCGGACCGCGAGCAGGCTGCCGCCGAAGCCACCCGCGCGGCTGCTGTCGCACAGGCGGAATCGGACCTGGACGACGCTCAGGAGCCTGGCAGGCTCTGCGGCCTGTTCGGCACCGGCCGGCCGTCAGCGCGGCGGCGACGTCAGGCGGGGGAACGTCGGTAGGTGAGAGATCGGGGCGGGCACGGTGCAGGCGAGCGGGGTGGCGCCACCGGCCGGAAACGCCACGGGCGACGTCGACGCGGACTTCCACCACCAGCTCGGGTTCCACCAGCGTGACGTTCAGCGTCTGGCGGCTGCCCCACCCGGCGGAGAACTGAGCATCCGGTTGGGCCGCAGCGCCCGCCCGTTGGATTGGGTCAGCATCTGGCGCGACCCGGCAGGAGCCACAGCGGTGAGAGCAGCCAACGACGGCAACGAGACCGTGCCGACCATCGTCGTGGCGGGCCAGCCACACACCAACCCCGATCCCGAATGGGTGCGCGAACAGCTCTCCCCATCCGCGTGATCAGAAAGCGCGCCCTACGGAGAGGAACCCGCAGACACAAGCGCACAGAGGTTAAAAGAGAAACTCAGCTTGTCTTTTAACCCGCTGCGTGCAGTGGTCCAAGGCCAGAGTGTCAGTGCCCGGTGATACCTGTAGGGCGTGGAAGATGCGATTTCGGGTGCGATAGCCGTCCTGCGTGAAGCCTTTCCGGCAGAGGTCCGTCACCGGCCTTTGGGCAGGAAAGAGCTACGGGTGTGGGAGCGAAGGCACGGGGTGGTGTTGCCGGAGCCGTATCGCACTTTCGTGACCGAGATCGCGAACGGTACCGACGACGGTCCGCCTGACGAGGGTGGTCTGCTGTCCCTGGGAGAGAAACCGTACAGCTGGGCCGTCTGGGAAGCGGACTGCTGGATGAGCCCGGAGCCATTCGATGGTGCCGCCCTACGCCTGCCCGGCCAGCCCTTTCCTCTTGAGGAGGAGTGGCAGTGGGAGTACGACTACTACGACCACACCCGCCACTCGTCTCTGTTGCACCAGACCTACCAGCACGGCTCGGTGCTGCTGGGCAGCGACGGACCCGGTGAGTACTGGATGCTAGTGGTGACCGGGCCGCAACGCGGCCGGGTGTGGTGGCTCAGAGACGGATGCGCCGCACCCTATGCCGACCGCCCGTCCGATCAGCCTGGTGGCGATTTCCTGCAATGGGTGAGGGACTGGCATGTCGGACAGGGCTGGTGGCAGGCCGAGTAGCGCCTCCACACCCAGGTCGCGGACTCGACCGCTCGAATGCTCCCTCGAACTTGATCGTCAAAACCGGAATTGCGCGACAGCGCGGCGGCCGTCGCTTGATGCTGGACTCCGGCGCAGAGACGCAGGACAGGCGAAGGCCGCGGGGTGGGTTTGCTGCATCAAGATGTAGAGGGAGAGCCGTTCCTGGTGGCGTCACGCTACCGGGACGACCTATTCGGCTGCCTGACCGCACGCGGGGACGAACTGTTCGAGCTGGTGGACGCGTTGCCGTGCGCGGACGGGCCGGTGACGGCGCCGGTGGACCTGACGCTGGTGGCTGAACACCGGCGTGGGCACGGTGCCATGTACGACGCGCTGAACCGCGGGAACGTCGGCGTGCCCCGGCTGCGCCAGGTGCTGGCCGGCCTGCCCA
This sequence comes from Streptomyces africanus, assembly GCF_002150735.1. Classification (GTDB taxonomy): domain Bacteria; phylum Actinomycetota; class Actinomycetes; order Streptomycetales; family Streptomycetaceae; genus Streptomyces; species Streptomyces africanus. The sequence goes on along the minus strand of NZ_MUKA01000071.1, from coordinate 2,336 downwards.
TGCCGCAGACTGCCGACGGGCGCCTGGTCCTCGCGGTCGACATCAGCCACTGGCTCCGCCCGGACGCCCCCACCAGCGCCGACCGCCTGTTCTGCCACGTCTACGGCCGCAGCGGCCGGTCCTCGGACCAGTTCATACCCGGCTGGCCGTACTCGTTCGTCGCCGCCCTGGAATCGGGCCGGACGTCCTGGTGCCAGCTCCTGGACGCCGTCCGCCTCGGTCCGGACGACGACGTCGCCGAGGTCACTGCTGCCCAGGTCCGCCGGGTGGTCGTGGACCTGATCGAGATGGGCCGGTGGCACGTCGGCGACCGCGACATCCTGGTCGTCTTCGACGCCGGCTACGACGCCCCGCGCATGGCGCACCGCCTGGCCGGGCTGCCGGTGGAGGTCCTTGGACGAATGCGCACGGACCGGGTGATGCGCAAGCCGGTCCCGGTGCCCTGGATCTCCCCGCCGCAGGGCGGACGGCCGCCGAAACACGGCAAGGAGTTCCGCTTCGCCAAGCCGGAGACCTGGGGCGAACCCGACGCTGCAACGACACAGGTCACCGACCGGTACGGCACCGCCCGAGCAATGGCCGGGGACCGCATCCACCCCCGGCTGACCACTCGCTCCGCTTGGATCGACCACACCGGTGAACTTCCCATCATCGAGGGCACCTTGATCCGCCTCCAGGTCGACCGCCTGCCCGGTGACGGGGACCCACTGCCTGTCTGGTTGTAGTCCTCTGCCACCGGCCTGACCGGCGAAGGCATCGATGTGCGCTGGCAGGCGTTCCTGAGGAGATTCGACCTGGAGCACACCTTCCGGCTGATGAAGCGGACCCTCGGATGGACCCGGCCGCAGCTCCGCACCCCCGAGGCCGGCGACCGCTGGACGTGGCTCGTGATCGCCGTCCACACCCAACTCCAGCTCACCCGCGAAGCCGCGGCGGATCTCCGCCAGCCCTGGAAGAGGCCGGCCGAGCCCGCACGACTCACCCCGGCCCGTGTCCGCCGAGGGTTTCGGAACCTCCGCCCGCACCTGGCCTGTCCGGCCCGTGCACCGAAACCATCAACACCCGGACCTGGAAGGCCGCTTGGCTCCAAGAATCGCCGCCCCGCGCTCCGCTATGACGTCGGGAAGACGACCAGACGACCCGAGAGCGTCATCGAGCGCGACAGCGTCAGAGGTTAGAAGACAAGCTCAGCGCCTGTTTCCGAACCCTGAATCATCAGGGGAAGGCCATGGCAGTCCATCAGCTACTCATCCCCGAGGGTGGCTTGCCCCTGGCCGCCACTCGCCTGTGTGGCTATCGCAAGCCAGCCTGTCCATTTACTGTGTCCTGCGCTGTGATTCACCGAGGCAAGGAGACAACACCGTGGTCGCGTCAGCGTTGCGTCAGCAGTCCGAATCGACCCCTCGCGAGATCCGTCGTCCCCGGCGGTTGGCGCGACGTGCCGTTCTCGGAGGCTCTCTCACCGCCGTACTCACGGCGCTGATGCTCGCCGTCACCCAGTCCGCTGCCTACGCCGGTGGGCCCTACCGGTGGGCGCAATACAGCGACGTCGGTAAGCGCCTGACCGTGTGCGCTCAGACGCTCGATGTCCGCAGCTCCTACGGTGGCACGCCGTTCGCCCAGCTCACCAGTGGACAGACGTTCACGGTGTACCAGAACTACGCGGAGTTCGGCAGCGAGTACGTGCGCGGCTTCGCCTGGGGCAACGTCAACGCGGAGGGTTACGTGCAGAACGGATGGTTCTGCTGATAACCCCGCCAAATCGGGGCCGGTAGCTGTTTTGGCGCGGCCAACGCGCGGCATTCGTCCCCCCGTTAGTTTTCCGCGGTCCTGCAAGAGGACCGCTGGCCTCCGGGCCCGGCATGGCTGTTCCNNCCGGGCCCGAGAGGCGCCATTGGAGACGCTGATCAGAGGACCGACTACCGCCCCGCCCAGCGCAACGTGCGGCATCTGATGGGCGGCAGGTCTGCATACACGGACTCACCCCTGCCGGCAAAAAGGTCTTCGACAAGCAACTACCCAACATCGGCCCCGACGTTGTGCGACGTCTTCACCAAACTGAAGAGCAAGTTCGGCACCGTCCTGGTGATCGTGGACCACGGTCGCCCGCGACACCGGCTGCAAGGTCGCCTACCTACCCGGCCTGGCGAGGCGGCGGATCGCCGGCCCCTACCCCGGCGAGGCGAAAACCGACGCGAAGGACGCTGGCGGCCGCGGTCATCGCGGACGCGGCTCGGACGATGCCGCACACCCTGCGGTCGCTGGAGCTGACTGACGAGATCACCGCCGAGCTGACCGTGCTGGTGGGCTTCGATCAGGACCTGGCGACCGAGGCC
>NZ_MUKA01000522.1:256-979 GCF_002150735.1 Streptomyces africanus | reverse complement strand
GCCCGTCGAACGTGGAGTTGAAGGGATTGCTGATGTCGACGATGACCTTGCCCGCGAGGGCGTCTCCGTACTGGGCGACGACCGGCACGACGCCGTTGTACAGCAGGGCCACGATGACGATGTCCCCGGCCGGGGCGGTGCCCCATTCTCCCGTCGTGGCGCCGCCGCCGAGAGCCTTGGCCAGGTCAGCGGCCTTGGACTGATCGCGGCCCATGACCTCGACGGTGTTGCCGCCCGCTATCGCCCGCGCGCCGATGGTGCGGGCCATGTTCCCGGTGCCGATGATGCTGATATTGCTCATGAGATGTCCTGCCCTGGTGGTGGTTGTTCGGTCTAGATGGCGGTGGTGCCGCCGTCGGCGACGAGTTCCATGCCGTTGACGTAGCTGGAGTCGTCGGAGGCGAGGAAGAGGGCCGCGGTGGCGATTTCGTCGGGGCGGCCCATCTGGCCGCGCGGGATGAGGGACTCGAACTGGCGCTTGGTGGCCTCGTCGAAGANNCTCCAGCCGGGGAAGGCGCCGAGAGAGGCGTTGGAGCCGGTCATGAGGATGGAGCCGCCGTCGTTGAAGAGCGGGAGGGCCTTCTGGACGGTGAACAGGGTGCCGCGCGCGTTGAGCCCGAACCAGGTGTCGAACTGGGCCTCGGTGATCTCGCCGAGCGGGGCGGGCTCGCCCCCTCCGGCGCTGGCCCACAGTACGTCGAGGCTTCCCTTCTCCCGCTTGAC
>NZ_MUKA01000522.1:0-224 GCF_002150735.1 Streptomyces africanus | reverse complement strand
TGCCGCCGGTGATGACCGCGACCTTGCCGTCAAGCTTTCCCATGGTCGTTCCCTTGAGTCGGTGGTGCCGTGTGTACCTGGGGCGACGGTGTTATGTACACCGCCCTGTGTGCTTACGGTACGGGGCGGACGACCGGGACGCAAACTATGTACACCGCCCGTTACCTAGCCGCGGTACGATGGGGCCATGACGGAGTTGGAGAAGGGCCCCACGGGCCGGCGCC
>NZ_MUKA01000070.1 GCF_002150735.1 Streptomyces africanus | reverse complement strand
GGCTCGCGGCGGCGAGCAGCGCGGTGATGCCGGTGACAAGGCGGCGCAGGTGTCGACGTGGTCCGGCCGTGCTCCCCATGTTCGATCCCCCTGGTGTCGCGGCGGGCCGTGCGCGGGCCTGCCGGTCGGGACGATGGCTGTGGTGGCACTGAGCTGAGCGACGGAAAGAAACAGAAAAGGCTTTCAGAGACGCTAGGACGCGACTCACTACCCGTCAATCCCCTGTCACCAGACGGTTCTTGGCGAATCGCCGAAACCGCTGAAAGCCTCCTGACCGAAAACCTTCGCGCGTAGTGTGTGACACGAGACGAGACAGGAGAACTCTCATGGCAGAGGCCACCGGCCCCGCTCGTTCGCAGCCGGCCACGCTCAGCGATGTCGCCCGGCTGGCGGGTGTGTCGATCGCCACGGCGTCCAAGGCGCTCAACGGCCGCAGCCAGGTGCGGGCGGAGACCAGACAGCGGGTCGTCGAGGCGGCCGAGCGGCTGGCGTTCCGGCCCAACCAGGTGGCCCGGGGCCTGCTGGCGGGGCGGACGGGCACGGTGGGGCTGCTCACCAGCGACCTGGAGGGCCGGTTCAGCATCCCGATACTGATGGGCGCCGAGGACGCCTTCGGAGCGGGCGAGGTCGCGGTGTTCCTGTGCGACGCCCGGGGGGACGCGATCCGCGAACAGCACCATGTCCGCGCGTTGCTGGGCCGCCGGGTCGACGGCCTCATCGTGGTCGGCAGCCGGACCGATCCGCGTCCGTCCCTGGGGCGCGAGCTGCCCGTCCCCGTCGTCTACGCGTACGCGCCGTCGGAGGATCCGGAGGATCTCTCCATCGTCCCGGACAGCGTCGGCGCGGGCCGCCTCGCGGTGGACCATCTGCTGGCTTGCGGCCGTACCCGGATCGCGCACATCACCGGTGATCCCGGGTACGCCGCGGCGCGGGAGCGCGCCGAGGGTGCCCGGGCCGCGCTCGCCGACGCCGGTCTGACGCTGGTCGGCGAGCCGGGGTTCGGGGCGTGGTCGGAGGGCTGGGGGCGGGCGGCCACCGCGATGCTGCTCGACCGGCACCCGGAGGTGGACGCCGTGCTGTGCGGCAGCGACCAGATCGCCCGGGGCGTCATGGACCTGCTGCGCGAGCGCGGTCGGCGGGTGCCGGAGGACGTGGCGGTGATGGGCTTCGACAACTGGCGGGTCCTGACGTCGGCGTCCCGGCCGCCGCTGACCAGTGTCGACATGAACCTCGAACAGGTCGGCCGGGCCGCGGCGCACGCCCTGTTCACGGCGATCGCCGGCACACGGCGGTCGGGAGTCGAGGCCCTGCCCTGCCGGGTGGTGATCAGGGGATCGACGGTGCCGCTGACGTGAGCCGGTGAGCGGTCACGGGGCGAGGGTGACCGTCATGGGGCGGGGGTGACCGGTCACGGGGCGAGCCGGTCGAGCGCGGCCACGACCGGTGCCACGCCGTCCTCCTGGGCCAGCCGGCGTGCCAGGGCCTGGGCCCGGTCGCGGTGGGCGGGGTCGCTCGTGGCGCGGCGCAGGGCGGGGGCGAGGGCCTCGGCGGTGAGGCGGCGCAGCGGGACGGCGGCGGGAGCGGTGCCCAGGGCGACGAGGCGGGCCGCCCAGAACCCGGCGTCGAACTGTACGGGCACCGGCACGGTGGGGACGCCCGCGCGCAGGACGGCGGCGGTGGTGCCGGCCCCGGCGTGGTGGACGACGGCGGCCATGCGGGGAAACAGCGGCGCGTGCGGTACGTCGCCGACCGTGATCACATCGTCGGCGTCGGCGGCGAGGCCCGCCCACCCCTGCTGGATCACGCCGCGCAGTCCCGCCGCCCGCAGGGCGCGCACGATCTCGCCGCTGAGGCGCTCGGGGTCGGGCACGGTGGCGCTGCCCAGCCCGACGAAGACCGGGGCGGGTCCGGCGGCGAGGAACTCCTCCAACTCCCGGGGCAGCGTGCGGGTGTCGTACGGCCACCAGTACCCGGCGATGTCCAGTCCGGGCCGCCAGTCCCGGGGGCGGGGCACCACCAGCTCGCTGAATCCGTGCAGCACGGGCCACCGCGCTCGCTCCTGGGCCCGGCGGAGTGCGGCCGTCCCGGGCAGGGGCATGCCGTGCGAGGTGCGCAGCCGGCGCATGGCGTCGGTGAAGACCCGGTCGACCGCGGTGGTGACGGCCACCCCGCCCAGGCGGTTGCCCACGGCGCCGAGCGAGCGTCCGCCGAGCATGGGCGCGCCGAACTCGCGCGTCGGATGCTGGGGTTGGAGGAACAGTCCCAGACTGGGCAGGGCCAGGCCCTCGGCGATGGCGCGGCCCAGCGGTGCCACGGCACCGGCGGCCAGGACGGCGTCCGCGCCGCGGGCTGCCTGGACCAGGGCGTCGGTCATCTCCTCGGCCGCGGATCGTGCCATCGACGCCGCGCGCAGCAGTTTGCCGAGCCCGGTGGTGCTGGCGTGCAGGCTGCGGCCGCGGTCGGAGTGCGACACGGCGCGCGGGTCGACCGGGGTCGGATGGAACCGCACTCCGGAACCGGCGGCCAGCGGCTCGAACAGGCCGTGGGTGACGAGTGTGACCTCGTGCCCGCTCCGCGCCAGCCCCGCTCCCAGCCCGGTGTACGGCGCGACGTCGCCGCGCGATCCCGCCGTCATGATCACCACGCGCATGGGTCCCAGTGTGGACCGGCCAGGCGGGCGACACGCGGTGTACGTCCTCCGACGTCCGAGAATCGCCGGTGCAGGTGATGCCGGACGGCGGGGCGAACGGGTTGGTGAGCGGGAGGGGGCGGCCGGTGTCCCCGGCGGGACGGGTGCCGGTCGCGCTGCCGGCCGGTGGCCTCAACTGCCGGACGGGGTGGGCGTGTCCGGCCCCGGTTCCGGCACGATCTCCTCCTGGGACGGGCTGTCGCTCGTCGGCTGCGCGGGTGCCGCCGGACGGCGGAACGCCATGGTCAGGCGGTCCGGCTTGACCGTGACCACGGCCTGGGGCCGGGGCGCCGGGGAGGTGAGTTCGAAGGACTGCCAGGTCCGCAGGATGGTCGCGAGGATGATCTGGAGTTCGGCCCAGGCGAAGTTCTCCCCGATGCACTTGCGGCGCCCGTCGCCGAAGGCGAGGAACGAGCCACGGGTGGCCGACACGTTCTCGGGTGTCCAGCGGTCCGGGTCGAAGGCGGCGGGGTCGGCGAACACGTCGGGGTCGTGCTGGTGGAGGTAGGGACTCCAGACCACGTCGGCGCCCTGGGGGACGAGGTGGCCGCCCAGGTCGATGTCGCGGGTGGCGGTCCGGGTCACCAGCCAGGCCGGCCCGTACTTGCGGATGGCCTCCTGCAACACCTGGCGGGCATACGGGAGGTGATCGAGGTCGCCGTAGCGCAAGGGGCGGTCCCCGCAGACGGTGTCGAGTTCCTCGCGCAGCCGCCGCTCGATGCGCGGATGACGGGATATCTCGAACAGCGTCCAGGCCAGTGTGGTTCCGGTGGTCTCGATGGCCCCGGTCAGCAGGGTGATGGCCTCGTCCTGGAGTTGCTGGCGGGTCAGCGGGTCCTCGGCGGTCAGCAGGGTGTCGAAGAGGCCGGTCTGCTGCTCACGGGCTGCCGCCGCGTGCGGGCATCCTGCGGCGTCCGGGGCCGCTTCGGCAGCGGGGGTCGCTTCGGCGCCGGAAGCCGCTTCGGCACCGAGGGCCGTGTCCGTGCCGGATGCCGTTTCGGCGCTGGAGGAAGAGCCGGCCGCCCGGCTCGCGCGGTGGTCGATGGCCTGGTCGATGAGAGCGCGCAGGCGGGCCACGCGCTGGGCGTGCGCCCGGTTGGCGGGCAGCGGCAGCCGGGTGACCCACGGCGGGAGGATGGTCTGCCGGATCGTCCCCTTCATGATCTCCGGCATCAGCGCGGTGAACTCGCCCTCCAGGTGTGCGGGCAGGTCCGCGCCGAACAGGGCGACGAGGAAGGCCGCGAGCGTGACCTCGTTCATGTCCTCGTACACCTCGCGCGGCCGCGCCTCGGGCCACGCGCCGACCATGGCCGCGACCTGCTCGATCATGGCATCACCGCGGCCGGCGATGTGCGCCTTGTTGAACATGGGCTGCATCAGACGCCGGTTGCGCAGGTGGGCGTCGCCGTCCGCGATCGTGGCGAGCCCGTCGCCGAAGAAGACCCGCAGGGCATCGATGATCTTGCCGCCCTTCGCGTAGTGCGCGGCATCGGTCACCAGGACCTTGCGGGTCAGGGCGGGGTCGGTGACGACGTAGGCCGGGGTGGGGCCTATCCGGATGCGCACCACGGGTCCGTGCTCGCGCAGGGAGCTGATGAAGGGCAGGGGGCTGCGAGCGAGTTGAAGGCCGTGACCGAGCAGAGGGAGGGATCCGGGGGCCGTTCGGGTGGGGGACGTCGCGGGAGCGTTCATGACCGGTTTCACTCCTTGTGGGGGCGACAATCGATCGATGCATGCCCACCGCACGGTCGCGGAATCCCTCACTCCGTGATCAGTGCGTCACATCCGGTTCGCACGGCACCGGGTGGGTAGGCGCTTCCCTCTCACAAACCGGAGGCGGACATGGACATCGGTATCGGCCTTCCCAACACGGTTCCCGGGACCGAGGGCCCGGTTCTCGTGGAGTGGGCCCGGCGGGCCGACGAGGCGGGGTTCAGCACGCTCGGGACGATCGGGCGGCTGGTCTACGCCGGGTACGAGGAGCTGGTCGCGCTGAGTGCGGCCGCGGCGGTCACCAGCCGGATCCGGCTGACGACGAGTGTGCTGCTGGGGCCGCTCCACACGAACAGCGCGCTGCTGGCGAAGCAGGCGGCCTCGCTCGACCGGCTCTCCGGGGGGCGGTTCGTCCTCGGTGTGGGCCTGGGCGGGCGTGACGACGACTTCGCCGCGAGCGGTCTGTCCACCGAGGGCAGGGGGCGCCGGCTGGAGGAACAGCTGACGGAGATGAAACGCATCTGGTCGGGCGAGGAGCGGGGGCTCGCCGGTGCGATCGGGCCGGAACCCGTGCGCGAGGGCGGTCCCGAGCTCGTCCTGGGCGGGTCGAGCCCGGTCAGCTTCCGGCGGGTGGCCCGGCTGGCCGACGGCTGGATCATGGGCGGTGGCACGCCGGAGATGTTCGCTCAGGCCTCGGCCGGCGTCGATGCCGCGTGGAAGGAGGCGGGGCGTACCGGCGCGCCGCGCAAGCTGGCGCTGGCGTACTTCGCGCTCGGTCCGGATGCCCGGGCGCACGCGGACGGCTATCTCCAGCACTACTACGCCTTCCTCGGCGACGCCGCCGCGCAGGTCGCGGCGAGTGCCGCGGTGAGTGCGGAGATGGTGAGGTCTTACGCAGACGCGTTCGCCGCGGCCGGCTGTGACGAGCTCATCTTCGTGCCCGCGGCGTCGGGGCTGGAGCAGGTGGGGCTGCTCGCCGAGGCGACCGGCTGAACCATCGGCGCACCGTCGGTCATCCCTCGGCGGTGCCCGGTTCCGGGAGGGTGATTCCGGCCTGCCGGGCGCGGATTTCGGAACGGACGAGTTCCAGGAGGCGGCCCGTCCAGTTCCGGCCACGGCCGCCGTTGTCGCCCCAGTAACCGGAGTCGGAGTCGTCGTAGACGAGTGTCGCGTCCCGCGTGTCCAGGAGGATCCGGGCGAGGGCCGGGTGCCGGGTGTACTTGGCCCTCAGCAGGGCGGTCATGACGGCGGTGCGCGCCTGGTCCCACCCGTCGCGCCGGGGAGCGCCGGCTGCTGTGTTGCGGGCGGCGAACACGGTGTCCGCGTCTCTGATGGCGGCCCGGGCGCCGGGGTCCGTGGTGGACAGGGCCCAGTACGCGTGGGCGACGGAGGGGTAGGTGACGCCGTCGGCCGGGACGGGGGCGGGGAAGTCGTTGCGGAGGGCCTTCGTGCCCGGGTCGTCCGAGGGTGTGCGGGAGTAGCTCTCGTACAGGTGGATCGCGGGGGCGACCGGTGTCGCGGGCCCGTCCGCCGGGACTCGTGCGGGCCGTTCGGCGATCCACTTCGCCCGGTCCTCGAAGTAGGCGATCGCCTCGTCGTACTCCTCCCGCGTGACCGGCTGGCCGGGCGGGGTGCCGTCCAGGTGCTCGCCCGGGCCGGTCACCAGGACCTGGAGCGGCCAGTCCTTGCGGTCCATGTCGCCGAGCGCGTAGTGGCGTCGGGTCTCGGGGATGGCCAGGTAGGCGGCGCGGGCGGCGGCCCGGTTCTCCTCGGTCCGGTCGGCGAGGAACGTGTCGACGGCGGCCAGGCAGCGGTCCGTCGAGTCCGGGCGTCCGTTCAGCTGGTCGATGGTGTCCCGGATCTCGGCCAGCAGGAGCTCGGGCGTGAGCCAGGTGCGCGGCTCGCTGAACCGCCACGCGGCCAGCTCGTGGGCGGACACCCTCGCCCCGTCGGGGAGTTCTGTGGCGACCCACCCGCGGCGCAGCTTCTCCGCGAACTCCTCCAGGGTGACCAGACCCCAGCAGTCGATCAGCCCGTCCGCGTAGACGAACAAGTCGGTCAGGAAGTAGTCGCCGTTGCGGATGAAGGCGTGGCGCCAGGTTCCGGGGACGCGGACGCCGTCCGCCGTGCGGTAGGTGATGCGGTTGCCGATCATCCCGGCATTCTGTCGGAACCGCTGGTCGGCGCAACGTGTTTGCCGCCCGCGCTGCGACGCCCGAAAGCCGGGTCCTCCCCCACCGCCGGGCGGAGGACCCGGTTCCGGCCGGTGGCTCAGGACGACTGGGCGCTCTGGTACAGGTTCTGTGCGTCCGCGCCGAAGTACGGGCCGTACATGGCGTTGGGCAGGAAGTTGTACTTGAAGCTGTTCACCGAGGACTGAAGCCCGGTCCCGGTGGCCTCGTCGAACTGGGTGAACCACGGGCCGCCACTGGAGCCGCCGGTCATGTCGCAGGTCAGACCGTGGTCGCCGGACAGCAGGAAGTCCCGGTAGGTGGTGCCGCTGCAGTAGATGAACTTCTGGCCGTCGTAGGGAGCGGCGGCCGGGAAGCCGAAGGCGTACATGGCCTTGTTGTAGCCGGTGTTGAAGGCCAGGCCCTGGCCGCCGACGACGTCGGTCAGCTTCTTTCCGTCCAGCGGGGCGACCACGGCCGCGCCGATGTCGTAGTTCATGTCCTCACTGGCGGTCCACTGCGGCGTGGAGAGGGTCTTGGACGCCGTCCAGGTGCCGTACGGGGTCTGTCCGTCGTGGTAGCCGGGAGCGAACACCCAGTTGGTGTGCCAGGCCCCCTCCAGTTTCACGCAGTGGCCGGCGGTGATCACGGTGCTCTTGTTCGCGCTGGTGACGGCGTTGCCGGAGCAGGAGGCGGTGCGGCCCTGGTAGGTGAAGAACACCCGCCCGGCGGTCTTGGTCACCGCGCCGCCCCCGGTCCAGGGGCCGCCGCCGTTCGGGATCGCCAGGGGGCCGGGGTCGGCGGCGGGCGTACTGGGTGCCACGACGGTGGCCTTGCCCTTGCGGGGTGCCGAGGCCCGTACGTCGGAGCGGTCGACGGACAGGACGTCGAGCGGGGTGGCCTCGCGCATCCGCTGCGGAGTCCAGAAGGCGAGGGCGCGTTCCCGCGCCGAGGGCGCCACCGACCCCGGGTCGGGCGAGGCGCTCGCCGGTGCGGCGGCGACGCCGGTCGCCAGCAGCGCGGCGACGCCGGCGAGTGCGCCGAGGAGGCTGTGCCGAACGGGGGTGCCGCTGCCGGAGGAGCGAAGACTACGGAGTGTGCCTGTCACGCGGTCTCCTTCTGCTGTGGGGGCCGGGTGGCGGGGCTCATCCACCCGGTCAGGCAGGGGTGTCACTGCGAACCAGAGGGCAGCGTGCCACCGGGAGACCGAATTGGACAGGTGCATGTCATCGAGATGACCGAAACGCCACAGGTTCCCCGCGTCGGGGACACGGATCCGGGCACAAAAGGAACCCGGCCTCCACCGGTGCTGTGGTGGAGGCCGGGTTCCTTTGTGCCCGGGTCCGGGAGAGCGGAGCCCTGGGTGTCAGAGGGGAGTCGGGCCGGTGTCGCCGCCGGGCTGGATGCGGCCGCGCCATGCGCCGGACTCGCCGCCGCGCTTCTCGATGTACTGCTTGAAGCGCTTCATGTCGCCCTTGATCTGACGGTCGATCGCGCCGAGCATGTCCCCGGCCTTTTCCACGGCTCCGCTGGGCTCGACGTCCATCACGAGCTCCACCCGGGTGTGGGTGTCGTCCAGGCGCTGGAAGCGGACACTGCCCTTCTGGTGGGTGTCCCCGCTGGTCGTGCGCCAGGTGACGCGCTCGTCGGGCAGCTGGTCGACGATCTCGGTGTCGAACTCGCGCCGTACGCCGCCGATCTTGGTGGTCCAGTGATTGTGACGGTCGTCGAGCTGCCTTACTTCCTCGACGCCCTCCATGAAGTTCGGGAACTCCTCGAACTGGGTCCACTGGTTGTACGCGGCGTGGACGGGGACGTCGACTTCCACGGTTTCCTTGACGGTGCTCATCCGTATGCCTCCGTTTTCCTGATCGACTGCTGGAGGCCCATCGGCCCACACACAGGTCCGGGCCCGTGGCGGACGAGTACCCGGGATCTTCCGGTTGCCACACGCTTCGGTGGCGCCCCGGAAAGGCACGGTCGGGCGCATCAGACGGCGGGGGCGCCGGCCCTGGCCGTCTCGGAGCGGAAGCCGTGGCCGACCTCGGGAGCCAGGCCGTGGTAGTGGCGGAAGTTGTAGATGAGCGGGCTCCAGACGGCCGGGTCGATGTGATGGGTGCCGGGTACGACGACGCGGTCGGCGGCGTGGACGCGCAGGACCTCGCACTCGACGGTGAAGAAGAGGCCCGCTCCGCCGGGCGTCAGCGCGGCGGCCCGTGCCTCCAGCTGGAGGGCGCACTCGGCGACGCGCGGCGGCTTCACGACATCGGCGGCGACCGGGGTGAGCCCGGCCGCGGCGAACTTGTCCGGCTCGTAGCGGTACAGCGCCCGCTTGGCCTCGGGCACCGGGTCGGCCCCGGTGAGCGGTGCGAGGCGTTCCACGTGCTCCCACAACTCGGGCGAGGCGACGTTGATCACCAGTTCCGGGCGCTCGGCGAGGTTGCGCACGGTCCGGCTCTCGCTGCCGATGCCCAGGACGATGTGCTGTCCCAGGGCCCAGGCGGAGGAGATCGGGGCGAGATTGCAGGTGCCGTCGTCGTTCTCGGTGGTCAGCAGCACGACGGGCGTGCCGAAATAGAGGACGCTCGGCCGGATCACTCGGTGGGTGTCGGTCGTCATGGCCCAGGACGCTACGGGCGGGACGTTTCGACGCGCGTCGAAGTGTCGGCCGGGGACAATCGGCTGGTGACCAGTCCCGACGTCCATGCCGAAGAACCGGATCTCGCCTCGCTCGGGGCGCTGCTGGCCGATTCCACGCGCGCCGCGATCTGCCTCGCCCTGCTCGACGGCCGTGCCTGGACGGCCTCCGAGGTGGCCCGCCTGGCCGGTGTCGCGCCGTCCACGGCGACGAGCCATCTGAACCGGCTGGTGGACGGCGGTCTGCTGGCTCAGGAGCGCCGGGGGCGGCACCGCTATGTGCGTCTGGCGGACTCCGGCATCGCGGAGATGATCGAGGCGCTCGCGGCCCGAGCGCCTCGCCGGCTGGTCCCGGTCCGTTCGCTCACCGCCGCCCGCCGGCACCGCGCCGTCGGCTTCGCCCGTGTCTGCTACGACCATCTCGGCGGCTCCCTCGCCGTGGCGATGACCGATGCCATGACCGCTCGGGAGCTGCTGTCCTGGGAGTCCGGCCCGGCGCTCACCGCGTCCGGCACGGCATGGCTGGCCCGCCTCGGGATCGCGGACGAGGCGGCGGGGGCGGCGGGGCGTCCGCATGTGCGGACCTGCCTGGACTGGACGGAGCAGCGCCCGCACCTGGCGGGCGCGGTCGCCGCGGCCCTGTTCCACCGCGCGCTGGAGGCGTCCTGGCTCGTGCCCGGCGACGGCTCCCGCGTCGTACGGCTGACGGAGCCGGGGCGCGACGCCCTCCGGCGGCACCTGGGTCTGGCGGACGAGGCGCTCAGCACCGGCTGAGCGCCTCTCCGCCCCGGGAGGTCCGGCCGGTCTCAGAACCGGTGTTGCTGCTGCGGCTGCCCGTAGGCCTGGCCGCCGTCACCGCTCGCGCTCTGGGCCTGCAACTGCTCCGCCTGTTCCTTGGTCACCTTCTGTTCCGCACCGCAGAAGGTGCACTGCGTGAGGTACTTCGTGGAGATCGGGAACAGCGGCACGAAGAACAGCGTGAACTTCGTGACGCGCTTCCTGAGCGTGTGCGCGGCGGGGTTGCCGCACTGGCCGCAGACCAGCGTCAGTATCGCCAGCTGGTACAGGTACCCCTTGGTGCCGAAGATGATCACGTGACGGTCCTTCCCGGGTCGGATCTTCCTCCAGTGTCCTGTATCCCGTGCCGGTGCTCAGCTGGAAAGCGCCGTCAGCACCACGGTCCTGGCCTCCTCCTGGACCTGGCGGAGGTGGTCGGGACCGCGGAACGACTCTGCGTAGATCTTGTAGACGTCCTCCGTGCCCGAGGGGCGGGCCGCGAACCACGCGTTGTCGGTGGTCACCTTGATGCCGCCGATGGGCGCGCCGTTGCCGGGGGCCTCGGTGAGCACCGCGGTGACCGCGTCCCCGGCCAGGGTGTCCGCCCTGACCTGGGCCGGGGAGAGCTTGCCGAGCAGGGCCTTCTCCTCGCGGGACGCCGGGGCGTCGATCCGCGCGTACGCCGGTTCGCCGAAGCGGGCGGTGAGTGCGGCGTAGTGCTCCGACGGGGTCTTCCCGGTGACCGCCGTGATCTCGGAGGCGAGCAGCGCCAGGATGATGCCGTCCTTGTCGGTGGTCCACACGGAGCCGTCCCGGCGCAGGAAGGACGCCCCGGCCGACTCCTCCCCGCCGAAGCCGATGGTGCCGCCGACCAGCCCGTCCACGAACCACTTGAACCCGACGGGCACCTCGTTCAGTTCGCGGCCCAGGTCGGCGGCGACCCGGTCGATCATGGCGGAGGACACCAGGGTCTTGCCGACACCGGCGGAGGCGGGCCAGCGGTCGCGGTGGGCGAAGAGGTAGGAGATGGCGACGGCGAGGTAGTGGTTGGGGTTCATCAGGCCCGCGTCGGGGGTGACGATGCCGTGCCGGTCGGCGTCGGCGTCGTTGCCGGTGGCGACGTCGAAGCGGTCGCGCTGCTCGATGAGCGAGGCCATCGCGTACGGCGACGAGCAGTCCATGCGGATCTTGCCGTCCCAGTCCAGCGTCATGAACCGCCAGGTGGGGTCGGTGTGCGGGTTGACCACGGTGAGGTCGAGGCCGTGCTGTTCGGCGATCCGGCCCCAGTAGGCGACGGACGCCCCGCCCAGCGGGTCCGCCCCGATGCGCACGCCGGCCGCGCGGATCGCGTCCAGGTCGAGGACGCCGGGCAGGTCGGTGACATAGGTGCCCAGGAAGTCGTAGCGGCCGGTGGTTGCCGCGGCGAGGGCCCGGGCGTGGGGGATGCGCCGTACGTCCTTCAGGCCGCCGCGGATGATCTCGTTCGCCCGGTCCTGGATCCAGGAGGTCGCGTCGGAGGCGGCGGGGCCGCCGCTGGGCGGGTTGTACTTGAACCCTCCGTCGGCGGGCGGGTTGTGGGACGGGGTGACGACGACACCGTCCGCGAGAGCGGTGGTGCGGCCGCGGTTGTGGGTGAGGATGGCGTGCGACACGGCCGGGGTCGGCGTGTAGCCGTCCGCCTCGTCGATCAGCACCGTCACCTCGTTGGCGGCGAACACCTCCAGCGCGGTGACCCGCGCGGGCTCCGACAGGGCGTGGGTGTCGGCGCCGAGGAACAGCGGGCCGTCGGTGCCCTGGGCCGCGCGGTACTCGCAGATGGCCTGGCTGGTCGCGGCGATGTGGTCGTCGTTGAACGCGCCGGCCAGTGAGGTTCCGCGGTGTCCGGAGGTCCCGAACGTGACGCGCTGCCCGGGGTCGTCCAGGTCGGGATGGAGCGCGTAGTACGCGGTGACCAGCCGAGCGACGTCGACGAGATCTTCGGGACCGGCCGGACTGCCCGCTCGCTCGTGCTGCATGGGCCCGCTCCTCCACATGGGTGTGATCCTTCGCTTGCGCTCTCATCCTTCCTCGTCACAGCCGTGACGCGCGAGAGGGGCACCACTGTGAGTGCCTGATGTGCGCCAGACCACGCGGCGAACCGCCGGAGCGGGCCGTGCGCCACGAGAAGGCGGCGCCGCGTACCACCGGGACACCCGGTGATGCGCCGCGCCGCCTTCCGGCCTGATGGGCGTCCTGCCGGGCGCCCGCGCCTCGGGTCAGATCCGCCCGCCGGTGAGCCGCGTGAGCGGGCCGTAGGTGTGGCGTTCCGCGCGGCGTCCCACCGCGTACGACGCGGCGCTCAGGACGGTCAGCCCGGCCCCGACGCCCGCGGCGACGGCCTTGCGGTGGGCGATCACCGTCCAGGCCGTCTTCGCCGTGGCGGCGACCTGGCCGGAGGCCGCGACGACCGCCTGACGGCCCGCCTCGACGCCCTTGGCCGCGGTCTGCACGGCCGCCGTCGCCGTCTCGGCGGAGCGCTCGGCGCCGGCCTTGACGGCTGACGCCGCGTCATCGGCCTTGGTAGTCGCGCGCTTCGCGGCCCGGGTCGTCGGCTCTGTCGCCTTGTCGGCCGTACGACGGGCCTTGGACTCCGTCGCCCGTATGGTGGTCGGCTTCTGATTCGTGCGCTTGTTCTCTTCGGTCATGGACTCCGACTTGCCTCTGACTCCCGCCGCAAACACGTCCGGTCGCGCACCGTCCGGGCCGGCCAAGGGCTGAGCCCCTCGTCGGAGGGGTAAACGAGCTACAGACAAGACGACGTCAGAACACGAGGGAAGTGCACCATGGCCGGCATCCTGAATCGCATCAAGCAGTTCGCCCGGAGCCCGCAGGGGCGGCGGGCCGTCGAGCAAGCACGGCGGGCCGCCGCCGATCCTCGCAACCGGGCCCAGGCCCAGCGGCTGCTGGGCAAGCTCCGCGGCCGCCGCTGAGCGTCCCGGAAACCAACTCCTCGAACCCACGCGTGTGTTCATGACCGGCATGGGCACTTGGGTCGCACCACACCTGAGAGGAGCTGGTCCGATGGGCAGGGCAGGGAACGGCAGGAAGGTCTGTGCCTTAGGCGTCGCCGGTGTGCTGGCCGGCACGGTGCTGGTCGGCTGCGGCGACGAAGACGGCACGGGTGACGGCGCACGGGGTTCCTCGGCGCAGGGCAACGCACAGGAGCAGGGCACGCAGGCGGTGCGCTCCGCCTACGACAGGACGGCCGAGGAGGACACCGCCAAGGTGAGGCTGCACGTGCGGACCTCGGCGAAGGGCGCGTCGGAGACCGCGAACGGACAGGGCGCCGTGGACCTGGACGACGGTGACAGCGTCATGACGCTCACCGTGCAGGGCCAGCGGATCGAGCAGCGCGTGGTCGACCAGGTGCTGTACCAGAAGATGCCGAAGGGGCAGGCGCCGGGCGGCAAGCCCTGGATCAGGATCGACCTGGGGAAGGTCTCCGCCCGGCAGGGCGCGGGCGACCGGTCCATGAGCGATCCGGCGCAGTCCGCGGCGTACGCGAAAGCGATCACCGACGAGGACGTGACCAGGAAGGGCACGGCCACGATCGACGGCGTCGAGACCACGCGGTACCGCGTCTCCGTCGACGTCGCGAAGCTGCCGGGCGGCGACACGCTGCGGCAGCAGGTCGGCCCGACGCTCCCGATGGACGTGTGGCTCGACGAAGAGGGCCGCATGCGCCGCCAGCAGATCGACATGACCCTCAAGGCCGCACCGGGGTCGACGCAGCGGTCCTCCACCGACGCCTCGTCCTCGCCTCAGAGGGTCACGGTGCGCACGGTCATGGACTTCACCGACTTCGGCACCGAGGTGGAGGCGGACGCGCCCCCGGCCGGACAGGTCACCGACATGACCGGCAAGGCCCTCGAACAGGGCAGGAAGCAGGGCTGACCCGAGCTCACCCCACGCGGTTCGCAGGGCGCGCATGGTCAGGCCCTTAGCCTGCGCAGATGCGCCATCGGGCAAGATGGGGTCATGAGCGTAGTCAAGATCAATGTGCTGACCGTGCCCGCCGAGCAGCGGGAGACGCTGGAGAAGCGGTTCGCTTCCCGCGCGCACACCGTGGACAGCTCCGACGGGTTCGAGTGGTTCGAGCTGCTCCGCCCGGTGGAGGGCACCGACACCTACCTCGTCTACACCCGGTGGCGTGACGAGGAGTCGTTCCAGGCCTGGATGGAAGGGCCGATGAAGGCCGCGCACCAGGGCAGTGGCGAGGGAGGCGAGCGCCCCAAGCCCGCGGCGAGCGACTCGACGCTCTGGTCGTTCGAGGTCGTGCAGCAGGCGGGGCCGAAGAGCTCCTCCTGACCCACAGGTCCCTCTAGCCGTCGCCGTCTTCCGCATCGGGTTCCGCCGCGAGGACGAGGATCGCGATCTGTACGCGGTTCTCCAGTCCGAGCCTGGTCAGGATGCGGTTGACGGTGCTCTTCACGCCGGCTTCGGTGAGGCCGAGTGACCCGGCGATCCGCGCGTTCGGGAGCCCGCGGGCGACCAGTTCCGCGACATCCCGTTCGCGACGGGTGAGCGTGGCCAGCGGGTCGCCCGGGCCGCCGGGCGTCCCGCCGGCCGGTGACGGGCGGGGCCGCACGCCGGACATCAGGGGCGGCGGCAGGTCGGAGAACGCCCGGATCAGCCGCCGTGTGACCGTCGGTGCGAGCATCGCCTCCCCGGCCGCGACCACTCCGATCGCCTCGACCAGCAGTTCCGGCGTGGTGTTCTTCAGCAGGAACCCGCTGGCCCCGGCCCGCAGCGCGGCGTGCACGTACTCGTCGAGGTCGAACGTGGTCAGCACCAGCACGCGCGGACGGGGCCCCTCGTGCGGCCAGCCCTGCAGGATCCGCGCGGTCGCCTCCACGCCGGTCATGCCGGGCATCCGTACGTCCATCAGCACCACGTCGGGGCGCAGTTCGTACGCCGCCTCGACGGCCCGCGCGCCGTCCGCCGCCTCCCCCACCACCTCCACGTCCGTGCGCCGCAGCATCGCCCGCAACGCCGTTCTGACCAACTCCTGGTCGTCCACGGTCAGCACGCGCACCGGCGGCGTCATCGGCCGTCCTCCGGCCGGAACGTGGCCACGACCCGCCAGCCGCCGTCCGGGACCGGTTCCGCGCGGAGCGTGCCGCCGAACAGCGCGGCCCGCTCGCGCATGCCGATCAGCCCGAGCCCGGACCCGGGCATCGGGCGGTGGTCCGGGGCGGGCGCGGCGTTCTCCACCGTGACGGTCAACCGGCCGTCCCGGCAGGCCAGTCCGACGCGTACGGGGACGGCGCCGGCGTGTTTGCGTACGTTGGACAGCGCCTCCTGGACGACGCGGTACGCCGAGACCTGCACGGCGGGCGGCAGCTGAGCGACCGGCCCGGTCACCGTGAGCGTCACCGGGCAGCCCGCCGCCTCGGACTCTCCGGTCAGCCGTTCCAGATGAAGCAGCGAGGGCTGCGGGAGGGGCGCCCCCTCTGCCGTGACCCCCGCCCCTTCAGCGTCGCTCTCCGGCGGCGGGTCCGCGAGCAGGTGGACCAGGCCGCGCATCTCGTCCAGCGCGGTGTCCGCCGCCTTGCTGATCGCCGCCACCCCCTGGCCGGCGGCGCGCGTGTCGTCCGGCAGGACGACGGTGACCGCGTGTGCCTGCAAGGCGATCGCGCTGACGTGGTGCGCCACCAGGTCGTGCAGATCGCGGGCGATCCGGGCCCGTTCGGCCGCCACCGCGCGCCGGGCACTGACCCGCTGCTCGGCGCGGAGCCGTTCGGCCAGGTCACGCAGGCGCGCCGCGTCCGCGTACAGCCGGCGCCGTGACGCGCCCAGCAGCCATACGGCGGCGGCCAGCGCGGCGGCCACCAGGTAGTCGGCGAGGCCGAGCGGGACGGCTGTGCCGGCCGAGGAGAACACGTTCAGCCGGCCGTCCGCCGCCTCCGGGGCGAGCAGCGCCGTGGTGAGCGCGACGGGGGCGAGGAGGCTGCGGGGCGCGGGCGTGTGTCGTGCCACCGAGTAGCAGGCCAGGAACACGGCCTGGGCGTTGTCGCCGGCGGGGTCGAGCAGTTCACCCGTCAGATAGCAGGCCGCCGTGGCGGCCAGCACCGGACCCGGACGCGAACGCCGCCACACCAGAGGCAGACACGAACCGACGAGCAGTGCCACGGCGGCGGCGGACGGGCCGACGCCGTGGGGCAACGGCTGGTGCAGCCGGAGCAGCACCGCGACGCACGTGAGGACGGCCACGACGAGCGCGTCCGCGGGGCGCCCGGCGAGCCTGCGGCGCAGCGCGGCGGCGGACGCCCGCAGGGATCCGGCCCGCACCCGTACGGCCCCTGAGGAACCGCCCGGCTTCCCAACGGACCGTAAGGACCCGTCCGTTGTGTGCCGCCGCCACGAGCCCCCCGACATGCCAGCTCCCCTCTCCCGTCCCCGCTCGCCGCGCGGTGTCCGCTGCCCGGCTCCGCGTCATCGTAGGACCGGCGTTTCCGGAAGACGCAGGTCGCGAAACGAAAGTTGCCCCACCGGCCCCTCCCGGCGGACGACGCCCGCCCAGGGCCCCGCTCCTAGCGTCGGTGGTGCTTGCGCACACAGCGTCCGTACCTCTGGAGGATTCCGTGTCACCGACCCTGTCCCGGCGACCCGCTCAGCCGCGCCGCCGCCGCGTCACCCTGGGGATCGCCGCCGCCCTCGCCTTGGCGGTCGCCGTGCCCCCGGCCGTCATTCAAGCCGTCCCGCGGGTGAGCCCGGGCGACGGTTCCGCCTCGGCCGCCGCACGGCACACACCGTTCCAGCGCGATGCCGACGCCGTACGCGACAGCGGTGCCATCGGCGTCCAGGCCCGGGTGAGCGGTGGCCGGTACGGCCCCGGCACCGTGACGAGCGGCACCGCCGACCTCCGTACGGGCCGTCCCGTGCCCGCCGCCGGCTACTTCCGGATCGCGAGCAACACCAAGACCTTCGTGGCCGCCGTCGTGCTCCAGCTCGTCGGAGAGCGGACGGTGGCGCTGGACGACACCGTCGAGACATGGCTGCCGGGCGTGGTGCGCGGCAACGGCAACGACGGCCGGAAGATCACCCTGCGCCAGCTGCTCCAGCACACCAGCGGCATCCACGACGACTACCCCGGCATCGAGACCGCGAAGGAGTACCGCGAGGTCCGCTTCCACCCGTTCACGCCCGAGCAGCTGGTCGAACGGGCCATGCGGCACCGCCCGGACTTCCGGCCCGGCACGGGCTGGAGCTACTCGAACGTCGGCTACGTCCTGCTCGGCATGGTCATCGAGAAGGCCACCGGCCGCACCTGGCACGACCAGGTGCGCGACCGGCTGCTGAAGCCCCTCGGGCTGCGGCACACCTACTACCCGGGCGACTCCCCCGGCCTCCGGGAGCCGCACGCGCGCGGCTATCAGCGGTTCGCCACCGAACCGAAGCTCGTGGACGTGACCCTGTACCAGGACCCCAACGCCTCCGGCGGCCTCATCGGCACCACGGCCGATCTCAACCAGTTCTTCCGCGACCTGCTCGGCGGCAAGGTCCTGCGGCCCGCGCAGCTCAGGGAGATGAAACGCACGGTCCCGTTGAACGACGCGTTCCAGCTGCCGTACCCGGGCGCGCGGTACGGACTCGGGCTGCTGAAGACCAGACTGCCGTGCGGCGGCTGGTCCTGGGGCCACGGCGGGGACGAGATCGGCTACATGAGCCGCGACGCGGTGAGCGAGGACGGCCGGGTCGCCGTCACCGCCTCGATGTCCACCGGGTGGGCCACCTCCGTCGAGGACACGCTGCGGCAGCACCGGGCGGGGATGCGGCTGGTGGGGAACGCGTTGTGCCGCGAACGGGGGCGAGAGGGGGTTCGCGAAGTCCCGCCTGCGTCGGAGTGATCGGGGTGCTCCCCTGCGGACGGCGGGCGGGCCCGTGCTCAGGTGCGCCAGGAGCGCGAGGGTGCGGCGGTACGGCCGACCGCCGCCGCCAGTTTGCGAAGGCGGCGCCAGTCCAGGCGGGGTGGCGCCTCGGGGACCCCGGGGCGGTTGCGGGGCACCCGGACGCGCAGGGCCCGGCGGGCGATGCGGCAGTGGACGGGGGCGGGCAGGGTGAGTGCCTCGCCGTCGAGGCCGACCTCCAGGTCCGGGGCGTCGGCCTCGACGACCACCTGCTGGGCGGTGAGCACGGTGAGGCCCTCCGGGCGCGGGGCCAGCAGGAGTTCGGCCGCTTCCACGGCGCTGTCGACGCGGACGGCGAGCACGCCCAGCTTTCCGGAGTCGAGCCGCTCGCGCCGGCCGAAGCCGAACGGATCGTCCATGCGGTACGGGTTGTTGCTCACCAGCACGGCCTGCGGGTCCGCGATGGTGGTGCCGTCGGCGCCGGCCGTCAGCCGCGGGCCGCTCTGCCGGGTGAGCAGTTCGGGCAGCCGGTCCAGCGCCGCGCCCACCTTGTCCTCGCGGTAGCCCGGGCTCTGGACGACGGCCCCGTACACGCCGAACGACGCGTTGTTGACGAAGGGACGCCCGGCGGCGAAGCCGAGGTCGACGCGGAGTTCGACGCCGTCGGTGAGGGCGTCGAGGCACGTGGACGGATCGTCGCGGTCCAGGCCCAGGTCCATGGCGAAGTGGTTGCGCGTGCCGGCCGAGATGACGAGGAACGGCAGGCCGTGTTCCGCCGCGACGGCGGCGACCAGAGCCTGTGTGCCGTCGCCGCCCGCGACTCCGAGCAGATCGGCTCCGTCGGCCACGGCGGCCTTGGCGAGGGCGGTGACGTCCTGGTGCTGGTCCGCGTCGAGGAGGACGACCCGGGCGCCCAGCGCCTCGGCCTTCTCCCGGAGGCCGAACTTCGCGACCTTGCCGCCGCCGGAACGGGGGTTGAGCAGGAGGAAGGGGCGTTTCGGCGGCGGCGTGCGGTACTCCTTGACCCGTACCGGCCGCAGGCCCGTGCTGCGCAGGGCGTAGCGGCCGCTCCAGACCGCGAGGCACCACAGCACCAGGGACGCGAAGACCACCCAGAGCAGATTCGCCGTCGCGAAGAGGGTGATGACGGCGACCGGGGCGACGACGGCCAGTGCGGCCGCGCCCGTGCGGGCCGGTCCCCGGCGGGACAGGACCCACCAGAGCGCGGCCGCGGTCAGGGCGAGTCCCGCCAGGCCGGCCGCGAGCAGCAGCAGTCCCTTCAGACCGCCGGTGAGGAGGGGGAGCAACGCCGCCAGCGCCACCGAGGCCAGGGCTCCCCTGGCCGCCCATCTCTGCCGGCGGTGACACCGCTCGCTCATCGCCGATCCCATGTGTTCCTCCGCTCGAAGGCGCGGGCGGACCTTCCAGACCGCGCCCGGCCGTGAAACATGGTGCCCGCCGACGGATCGGCACGGCCACTGCCCTCTGTGATGGCTCCCCCGCCGTCGGGCGCGTCAGACGTGACGGTCTTCCGGGGCGGAGCCATCGGTAGCGTACGCGGCCCCGCGAGCGCGATTCCGCGCACCGGGGCACGTCGGCGCCCGCCCGCGCCGCCGCTGCCGGCAATGGATGCACACTCCCCCTTGACCTTGTGAGTCTCATTACGCAACTCTGCTGCCTGCCACAGTTCCTGTCGACGAGGAGGCCGGCACGCGATGGAGTGGACGGGCGCGCGGTACGCGGACGGACCGACGGTCGAGGTGAGTACATGGATCGCCGCCCCGCCGGAGCGGGTGTGGGCGCTGGTGTCGGACGTGACGCGGATGCCCGAGATGAGCGAGGAGTTGCAGTCGGTGCGGTGGGTCGACGGGGCCACCTCTCCCGTGGTCGGAGCCCGGTTCGTCGGGCGGAACCAGCACGAGGCGTTCGGCGAGTGGGAGACGACCTCCACGGTCGTCGCGTGCGAGCCCGGCCGGGTGTTCTCCTGGGCGGTCGGGGATCCGGACGAACCCAGTGCCGTCTGGCGGTTCGTGCTGGCGCCCGGGAACGGCGGGACCAGGCTGTCGCAGTGGATGCGCATGGGGCCCGGTCGCTCCGGGCTCTCCTTCGCGATCGACGCCATGCCGGAGAAGGAGCAGAAGATCGTGTTCGTGAGGTTGCGGGAGTTCGAGCGCGGCATGACCGCCGCGCTGGAGTGCATTCGGCAGTGGGCGGAGGCCTGATGCGGACGGCGACGACCGTCGAGGCCTCGGGCCTCGGCCCCTGGTCCCGGCAGGCCGACTTCGTCGTCGAGGCCGAGAAGCTGGGGCTCGACATCTGCTGGGTGGCCGAGGCGTGGGGCTCCGACGCCCCGTCCGCCCTGGGCTTCTACGCGGCCCGCACGGAACGGATGCTGCTGGGCTCCGCGGTCATGCAGGTCGGGACGCGCACGCCGGTCGCTCTCGCCCAGACGGCGATCACCCTGTCCAACCTGTCCGGCGGGCGCTTCCTGCTCGGTCTCGGCCCGTCCGGTCCGCAGGTGATGGAGGGCCTGCACGGGGTGCCGTTCGCCCGTCCCCTGGCGCGCGTGCGCGAGACGGTGGAGATCATGCGGCAGGTGCTCGCGGGCGGCAAGATCTCCTACTCCGGCTCGCAGTTCAGGATTCCGCTGCCCGGCGGGGAGGCGGTGCCGATGCGCCTGTCGATGCGGGCCGAGCACGCCGTGCCCGTCTACCTGGCCGCGCTGTCGCCCGCCATGCTGCGGCTGACCGGGCAGATCGCGGACGGCTGGCTCGGCACCAGCTTCGTCCCGGAGGGCGCGGCGGACGCCTATTTCGCCCCGCTGGACGAGGGGCTGGCCGCCGCCGGCCGCGACCGCGCCGGCTTCGACGTCTGCCAGGGCGCCGAGGTCGCGTTCGCCCGGGACGAGGAGGCGCTGGGCGCCATGGTCGCGGGCCGGAAGAAGGAACTCGCCTTCAGCCTGGGTGGCATGGGCTCCGCGTCGGCCAACTTCTACAACCGGGCCTACAGCCGGCAGGGCTGGGCCGAGGTCGCGGCTCAGGTGCGGGAGCGCTGGCAGGCGGGCGACCGGGACGGTGCGGCCGGTCTGGTCACCGACGAGATGGTGCTGGCCACGACGCTCATCGGCACGGAGGAGATGGTGCGGCGGCGGCTGCGCGTCTGGCGGGACGCCGGAGTGGACACGGTCCGTCTCTATCCGGCCGGCGAGACCCTTCAGGACCGGCTCGACACCCTGGGCCGGGCCATCGAGTTGGTCCGTGAGGTCGGCGGCACCGCCTGAACGCGGCAGGCAGGTAGGCTCCCTTGCCGATCATCTGACGACGTGAACAACAGGGGGGCTCCATGCGGGCCATGGGTACCGTGACGGCGACCGCGCTCGCGTGCCTGCTGGCGGGTGCCGCGCTGTCCGGGTGCGGCGCCGGCGGCACCGGCGAGGAGAAGTCCGCGGGCGACATCCTCGACGAGGCCAACGCGACGATGCGGAAGCTGAACTCGGTCACCGTCGACATCACCAACCGCACGACGAGCGGCGGTTCGGTCACCAACCGCCTCGTGACCGACCTCGACAGCCGGTGCAGATCCAGGACCACCTGGTCCGGGGGCGGCACGCTGGAGCAGATCCGGCTCGGCGGGACGGACTACGTCCGGCCGGACCGGGCCTACTTGCGGAAGTGGAAGAACTATCCGGGCCTCACCGGCGAGCAGAACCTGTGGGTGAGGACGCCGGTGGACCCGGCCCGCCGGGGCGGTGACGGTCTCGCCTCCTGCGAACGGCCCTTCGACTCGTTCGGCACGGCACGCAAGGGCGGCTCCACCCGCGTCGAGGGCACGAAGGCCGTCGAGCTGATCGTGACCGACAAGGCGGACAAGAAGGGGACGTACACCTTCTACGTGGCGGCCGAGGGCAAGCCGTATCTGCTCAGGACGGTCTACAAGAGCGCCGCACAGCACACCACCACCTCGTTCAGCGCCTTCGACGAGCCGCTCGACATCCGGGCCCCGAAGGCGGGCGAGGTGCTGAGGGTGCCGGGCGGCCACTGACCCGGCGCCACGGGAGAGCGGGTGAGCGCCGACAGCGCTTTCCGTCGGAATTCGGCAGCAATTGGCCGAGCGGGGCGAATCGGCTCACAAGGGCTTGACGAGGCCGGATGCGCTCGGCCTACTGGAAGGCGCAGCCGGCCGTGTCGGGGGTGTGGTCCGGCTCCGCCCCCTCGGGCCGAATCGTTCCGTCCTCCCCCGCCGAGACACAGGTCAGGGGTCTGATGGTGCGGCGACGATGGGCAGCGGCGGTGGGCCTGGTGGCCTGCCTGCTGTTGCTGCATCTCGTCGTCCCGGGGCTCGCGCCGGGCGGGCGCACGGCGGAGACGGCGGTCACGGCGGCGGTGGACACGGCGGGGCCCGGAGCGACTTGGGACGCCGGGTCCCAAAGGGCCGGCGCCGAAAGGGCGGGAGCCGAAAGGGCGGGAGCCGAAAGGGCGGGCACCGAGGGAGCCGGAGCCGAGGGGGCCGGAGAGCCCTGTCCGTGCGAGGAGGAGCCGTCGGTCCGGCAGCCGGCGGCACGGGCGCCGAGGACGGCGGGAGCGGCCCGGGCGGGCGCCGTGGTGACCGGCGCGTCCGTGGTGGACCGGAGTGCTACGGACGTCCGGGCGGCGGGAACGGGCCGGCGTCCGGGGGTGGCCCCAGCCGCCAAGAACGCCGTTGAGCTGCAGACGTTTCGCTGCTGAGTGACGGCAGTACCGACCAGGGCCTGCGCCGTGCGGCCCGAGTACTGCCTGGTGCCGGTACGCGGTGATGTGCAGGCCTTCGTGTGTCCCCATGCCGATGACACGGGAGGCGGAGTTGCCCGGAAAGCGTGTTCTGATTCTGAAGCCGGACGAACTGAGCCCGTCCGACCAGAAGATGTGGCGGGAGATACGGACGGAGTCCGGTGCCCCGGCGAACCCTTTTCTCGACCCGGGGTTCACCACGGCGGTGGGGCAGGTCAGGCCCGGGGCCAGAGTGGCGGTGTTGCAGGACGACGGTTCCCCGGTCGGGTTCTTCCCGTACGAGAAGGGGCCCCTGGGGCAGGGCCGGGCCATCGGGCTCGGCGTGTCCGACAGCCAGGGGGCCGTGCTGCGCCCCGGGATCCGGCTCGACGCCCGCCGGTTACTGAGGTCCTGCGCGCTGTCGTCCTGGGAGTTCGACAACCTCGAAGCCGGCCAGGGGGTGTTCGTGCCGCACGCCGTCGAGGAACTCGCGTCCCCGGTCGTCGACCTCGTCGAGGGGTTCGAGCGGTACACGCAGCGGCTGCGCGCGAAGTCGCCGGGCTTCCTCAGACAGACCCTGGCCAAGGAGCGCAGGCTGGCCCGGCAGGTCGGCGAGGTGCGGTTCGCGTACGACGCCCGGGACCCGGGCGCCCTGCGGGCTCTGATGGAGTGGAAGTCGGCGCAGTACCGGCGGACCGGCCGGCGCGACCGGTTCGCCCAGGAGTGGATCACCGGGCTGGTGGGGCTGCTCGGCCGGAGCGAGGAACCGGAGTGCCGTGGCGTGCTGTCCGTGCTGTACGCGGCGGACCGGCCCGTGGCCGCGCACTTCGGTCTGCGCTCGCGCACGGTGCTGTCCTGGTGGTTCCCGGCGTACGACCGCGCCTACGCCAAGTACTCCCCCGGCCTCGTGCTCCAGCTGAGGATGCTTCAGGCCGCGGCGGCCGACGGTGTCGAGACGGTCGACCTGGGGAGCGGTCCGGCCCGCTACAAGGAGTCGCTCAAGACCGGCGACCTGCGGGTGTACGAGGGGGTGGTGGTCCGGCCGGTGCCGGGCGGGGCCGCCCACTGGGTG
>NZ_MUKA01000521.1 GCF_002150735.1 Streptomyces africanus | reverse complement strand
ATGTGTATAAGCGACAGCGACGCCCCCGCCCTTCAACGCCCCCGCGGCCCGCCGGCTGCGCGCGGCCCTCGGCATGTCACCCGAGCACGTCGCCCACGACATACGCGTCTCGTACGGGCACCCCCACATCACCCCCGGCCACGTCATGGCCTGGGAACGCGGGGCGGCGGCCCCGTCCGGCTCCGAACTCACCGCGCTCGCGGGGGTGTTGTGGTGCTCGCCCGGCGAACTCATCGGCAGACCCCGCACCCTGCGCGAGCACCGCATCGCCCGCGGTTTCGCGCCGGAGGACGTGGCCCGTGCCGTGGGACACGAACTCCACGCCTATCTGCGGATGGAGGAGACCGACACCTGGCGCGGGACCGACCGCCAGTCCGCCGCCCTCGCCGATCTGCTCGGCCTGCGCCTGCCCGACTTCGTCTCCGTCACGGGCCGCGACGCCAAGCTCGGCGACCTGCTGCGCAACGCCGTCACCACCCGCTGGCAGGCCTACGTACGCCCGGTGGCCAAGGTCGTGCCCCTGGACCGGCCGTTCCTGGAGGGCGCCCTGCAGGCGCTGCACCAGGACTACCAGGGGCACATGGCCGCCACGCTGAGCTGGGGCGGCGGCGGCAGCGATGCCGGCGACGCCGCCCGCGACTTCCTCGACCGGATCGTCGAGCACTTCTGGACGCGGATCCAGAAGAGCCCGGCCTAGCCCGGCCCGGCCGCTCTAGAAGACCGACTCGGCCTCGTCCATGCGGTCCTTCGGCACCGTCTTCAGCTCGGTCACGGCCTCCGCGAGCGGCACCATCACGACGTCCGTCCCGCGCAGCGCGGTCATCCTGCCGAACTGCCCCTGGTGCGCGGCCTCCACCGCGTGCCAGCCGAACCGCGTGGCGAGCACCCGGTCGTACGCGGTGGGCGAGCCGCCGCGCTGGACGTGGCCGAGAATGACCGGCTTGGCCTCCTTGCCGAGCCGTCGCTCCAGCTCGTGGGCGAGTGCCGTGCCGATGCCCTGGAAGCGCTCGTGGCCGAACTTGTCGATCGCGCCCTTGCCGTAGTCCATGGTGCCGTCGGCGGGGTGGGCGCCCTCGGCGACGCAGATGACCGCGAACTTCTTGCCGCGGGCGAAGCGCTCCTCGACCATCTTCACGAGATCGGCCGGGTCGAACGGCCGCTCCGGCAGACAGATCCCGTGCGCACCGGCCGCCATGCCGGACTCCAGCGCGATCCAGCCCGCGTGGCGTCCCATGACCTCCACCACCATCACCCGCTGGTGGGACTCGGCGGTGGTCTTCAGGCGGTCCATGGCCTCGGTGGCGACCCCGACCGCCGTGTCGAAGCCGAAGGTGCGGTCGGTCGACGAGATGTCGTTGTCGATCGTCTTCGGGACGCCGACCACCGGCAGACCGGCGTCGGACAGCATGCGGGCCGCCGTGAGCGTGCCCTCGCCGCCGATCGGGACCAGCGCGTCGATGCCGAACTCGTGGATCATGTCGGAGGCGTTCTCGCAGGCCTCGCGGAGCCGGTCGCGCTCCAGCCGGGACGACCCCAGTATCGTGCCGCCGCGGGCCAGGATGCCGCTGACCGCGTTCAGGTCGAGCGTGCGGTAGCGGCCGTCCAGCAGGCCCGAGTAACCGTCCTCGAAGCCGATGACCTCGTCGCCGTAGTTGTCGACCGCGCGGTGCACGACCGACCGGATCACGGCGTTCAGGCCCGGGCAGTCGCCGCCTGCGGTGAGAACTCCGATACGCATCGTGCTGTGTCTCCTGCTCGCTGTTGATACCGGTGAGCCTCTGCCGATTGTTTCACGCTCCACAGCCCGGTGCGGCACCCCGAGGCTGATGGGCGCCTTATCTATCGACGGAGGTATTGTCAAGAGGGTTCTGCTCACCTCGGTGGGCGATTTTTGTGCCCGTGGCTGGATAGCCGTTGGCTTGATACACACCCCCACTCGAGACGAAACGGAGAGCGCGCGTGACCCGCAGCGTGTACGTGACCGGCATCGACCGCGGCGACGGCCGCCAGGTCGTCGAACTGGGGGTCATGGAGCTCCTCACCCGGCAGGTGGACCGGGTGGGCGTCTTCCGCCCCCTCGTCCATGACGGGCCCGACCGCCTCTTCGAGCTGCTGCGCGCCCGCTACCGGCTCGCCCAGGACCCGGCGACCGTCTACGGCATGGACTACCACGAGGCGTCCGCCCTCCAGGCCGAGGCCGGCGCGGACGAGCTGGTGTCCACGCTCGTCGACCGCTTCCACCTGGTCGCCCGCGACTACGACGTGGTCCTGGTCCTCGGCACCGACTACGCCGGCACCCAGCTCCCGGACGAGCTGTCGCTCAACGCCCGGCTGGCGAACGAGTTCGGCGCGTCCGTGATCCCGGTCGTGGGCGGCCGCAAGCAGACCGTCGAGTCGGTGCTCGCCGAGACGCGCAACGCCTACCGGGCCTACGACACGCTGGGCTGCGACGTGCTGGCCATGGTCACCAACCGGGTGGCCCGCGAGGACCGCGACGCGATCGCCGCCCAGCTCGACTCCCGGCTCCCGGTGCCGTGTTACGTCCTGCCCGACGAGCCCGCGCTGTCCGCCCCGACCGTCTCGCAGATCGGCCACGCCCTCGGCGCCAAGGTGGTCCTCGGCGACGACTCGGGGCTGGCCCGGGACGTGCTCGGCTTCGTCTTCGGCGGCGCGATGCTGCCGAACTTCCTGGGCGCCCTGACCCCGGGCTGTCTCGTCGTCACCCCGGGCGACCGGGCCGACCTGGTCGTCGGCTCGCTCGCCGCGCACAGCGCCGGCACCCCGCCGATAGCGGGCGTGCTGCTCACCCTGGACGAGGTGCCCGGCGACGACATCCTCACGCTCGCCGACCGGCTCGCGCCCGGCACCCCGGTGCTGTCGGTGGCCGGCACCAGCTTCCCCACCGCCGAGCAGCTGTTCTCCCTGGAGGGCAAGCTCAACGCGGCCACCCCGCGCAAGGCGGAGCGGGCGCTCGGCCTGTTCGAGCGGTACGCCGACACCGCCGGCCTGGCCCGCCGCGTCTCCGCCCCGAGCAGCGACCGCGTCACGCCGATGATGTTCGAGCACAAGCTGCTGGAGCAGGCCCGCTCCGACCTGCGCCGGGTCGTGCTGCCCGAGGGCACCGAGGAGCGGGTGCTGCACGCCGCCGAGGTGCTGCTGCGCCGGGGCGTGTGCGAACTGACCCTGCTCGGCCCGGTCGACCAGATCCGCAAGAAGGCCGCCGACCTCGGCATCGA
>NZ_MUKA01000520.1 GCF_002150735.1 Streptomyces africanus | reverse complement strand
TCGTCGCGCTGGCCGCGGGCGGCTCGGTGTACGCGCTGATGCAGGGCGGGGGAGGCGACCAGGGCGACGCCGGCCCCGCCCCCACGCAGAGCACCGGCGCGCCCCCGACCACGCCGGGCCCGTCCCCGACGACCTCCCAGCCGGACACCTCCGCCTCTCCGGCGGACGGCACGATCCCGACCGGGTATCTCGGCACCTGGACCACGACCATCGACAACGCCGACGGCGAGCACAGCCGTTCGCTCACCCTCCAGCAGGGTCGACCGGGCGACACGGTTTTGTCCCTCGTGGCCGACGGCCCGACCAAGGACGGCGGCAGCTACCACTGTGTGTTCGAGGGGCAGTTGACCGCGGAACCGGGCGCCGACGGCACGCTGAGGATCGGCCCGTCCACCGTGAAGGCCGGGCAGCCGCGCACCGCCTGCACTCCGGGCGCCGCCACCGAGGTCACCCTCCTGCCGGACGGCACGCTCCAGCGCGTCAACACGAGCAGCGGGGAGCGGCTGACGTACACGAGGCAGTGACCAACTCCTCGTGGGCGCGAGGTAGTTGAACGTCGGGCGAATTCCGGCCGACGAAAACCGGATACCCGCTCGTACAGCCGTACGGTGACCGGACGATCGCATGCGGCCGGCAGCGGGGGCACCGACGATGGAGTGGCTGAGCGCGGAGAACCTCGTGGCCGTGGCGACGGCCGTCCTCGGCATCATCGCCTCGGGCGTCATGGTCTGGTACGAGCGCCGGGTGCCGCGCCGCAAGAGGATCGGCTACCGCGTGCAGATGGACAACCCCATCGGCGACGACGTGCGCTCCGGCCGCGCCAACCGCAGACTGGGGCTTTTCGACGAGGCGCCCGACATGACGGACGCGACCCTGGTGCTGCTGCGCATCGAGAACGACGGCTCACTGGCCGTCGACCGCGACGACTACACGGGGCCCGAAGTCCACGGCCTCACCGCGGTGTTCACCGACCGCACCATCCGCGGGGTCTCGGTCACCCAACCCTCCGACACCGAGCACCTCATGGACCACTTCACCGCGGCCCGGGGCTTCGGCTACGAGGACAACACGCTGCGCATCCCGCGCGTCCCGCTCAACCGCGGCGACTACTTCAAACTCCTCGTGCTGCTGTCCGGCGGCGACGTGGGGCGAGAGGTGCGGCTGACAGGGGGCCTGCGGGAGGGCGAGGTGCGTCCCAACCGCGCCGCCGCCCCGGACGACAAACCGCCGCTGTTCAGCCGGGCCGCCCGGCTGATCACCATCATGCTCACGCTGTGCGTGGTCACCCTGGCGGCGATCGTCGTCGCCCAGGACGACACCCCGCCCCCGATCGGCTGCGCGGGCGGCAGGCTCACCCTCACCGGTTCGACCGCGTTCGCGCCCGTGCTGCGCGAGGTGGCCGCGAAGTACGAGCGGGACTGCGGCGGCGACCCGGTCATCGACGTGGACCCCCACGGCTCGACGGCCGGGATACGGGAGCTCGCGGCGGCCGGCGCGCAGGCGGTGCGGGACGGCCAGGGCTCACCGCCGGCGGTCGCCCTGTCGGACGGCCCCAAGCCGGCCGGCCTGCCCGAACTGCGCGAGAACCGGGTGGCGGTGTCGGTCTTCGCGCTCGTGGTCAACGACGACGTACGCCTGACGAACCTGTCCACGAACGACGTACGACGCCTCTACCGGGGCGAGATCCGCAACTGGCGGCAGCTCGGCGGGCCCGACCTGCCCGTGCACCTGGTCAGCCGCGACGCCAACTCCGGGACGAGACAGGTGTTCCAGCGCCGGGTGCTGGGACGGGGCGAGATCGCCAACTCCTCCGTCGACTGCGTCCACAAGGACGACCCCACGGCGGCCGTCATCCGCTGCGAACTCGACTCGACGGACCAGGTGCTGACCACGGTCGCCGGCCTGCCGGGCGCCATCGGCTACAGCGAACTCAACCTGGCCGAGCGCGCCAAGGGCCTGCACTCCCTGCGCCTGGACGGCGACCCGGCCTCCGTCGACGCCCTCGAACGCGGCACGAGCGACTACCCCTACCGCGAGATCGAGTACGCCTACACCTACGGCCGCCCCCCGGCCGACTCCCTGGCGTCGAGCTTCCTCACCTACCTCGCCCGCGGCAACGGCCAGGACGTCATCCGCACCCACGGCCATCTGCCGTGCTGGACCCCCGAGGGCCTGACCCTGTGCGCGCAGGACTGAACCCCGATCCACCGGTCACCTGGGCTCCGGCGGCCGCTGCCGGGGCATGTTCGGCCGCCGGAGCCCAGGTGA
>NZ_MUKA01000519.1 GCF_002150735.1 Streptomyces africanus | reverse complement strand
GAACTCCTCGGAAGAACGCCAGGTCGGGCTCGTTGCCGCGCTCGCCTTTCCCGAGCGCGTCGCCAGGGTCGACGGCGGGTCGTGCCTCATGGTGTCCGGGACGCGTGCCGAGATCGGCGAGGGGAGCGGGCTGCGGGGGGCCGACTGGGTCGCCGTCGCCGTGGCGGACCGGCCCGTCGGCAAGGGGCACGCGCGCGTGCAGTCGGGTGCCGTGATCGACGAAGGAGTCGCGCGGCTCGCCGCGGGGGCGCTGCTGGAGGAGCGGGACGAGGTCGGGTGGGACGGTGGGGACGTCGTGGCGCGGCGGGTGGAGCGGCTGGGGGCCGTGGAGTTGGCGGTGCGGCCGCTGAGGGACGCCGATCCCGGGCTGGTACGCGGTGCGCTGCTCGACGGACTGCGGCGGGAGGGGTTCGGGGTGCTGCGGTGGTCGCCGGAGGCCGGTGTCCTGCGGCAGCGGCTCGCGTTTCTGCGGCTGCACGTGGGTGAACCGTGGCCCGACGTCTCCGACGAAGCGCTCCACGCGCGCGTGGAGGAGTGGCTGGAGCCGGAGCTGAGCCGGGCCCGGCGGCGGGCCGATCTGGCGCGGATCGATGCCGGGGAGGCGCTCGCGCGGCTGCTGCCCTGGGCCTCCGGTGAGGCCGGGCGGCTCGAGGAGCTCGCCCCGGAGCGGATCGCCGTGCCCAGCGGGTCGAGGATCCGTGTCGACTACTCCCGGCCCGAGCAGCCCGTACTGGCGGTGAAGTTGCAGGAGATGTTCGGGCTCCAGGAGTCGCCGCGGGTCGCCGGGGTGCCGTTGCTCGTGCATCTGCTGTCTCCGGCCGGGCGTCCGGCCGCCGTGACCGCCGACCTGGCCTCGTTCTGGAGGGACGGCTACCAGGGCGTGCGGGCGGAGTTGCGTGGGCGCTATCCGAAGCATCCGTGGCCCGAGGATCCGGCCGGGGCGGAACCGACCCGGCACACCAGCGCCCGGCTCAGGCGCTGATCGCCGTCCGGCTCAGGCGCTGACCGGTGACGGTTCCTCGGCCTCCGTGGGGGCCGGGCCGGACGGGCGGCGGCCGCGGGCCTCCAGGTACAGCGCGAGGGCCAGCAGGAGGACGCCGAGGGCCAGGGAGCCCCACGGCCCGTAGGACGTCATGAGCAGGATGAGCAGGCGCTGGGATTTCACCAGGTCGACCGTGTGCGTGATGTAGTCCTCGCGCATCTTCACGTGCCCGGCGAACGCGGTCACCTTGTCGCGGTCGCCGAGGAGGGTGCCGCCGCGCAGTTCCTCCCGGTGGAGTTCCTCGCCGTAGACGGGGGCGCCGGTGAGGGGTTCGACCCAGAACTTGCGGACCGTGGTGTACCAGCGGGTCGTGCCGGTCTCGGTGACGGACTCGGGGGTGAGGCCCGCCACGGGCAGCGTCTTCGGGATCCGCACCTTGGTCCAGGGGATGGTCTGCTCGAAGTAGTAGACCTCCAGGCCGCGGAAGTCCCGGGTGCCCTTGTAGTGGATGGGGGCGGTGATGCGGGCCTGGGCGTCGAAGTACTCGTAGTCCCGTTTGTCCGTGAGGAACGGCCATTTGAACTCGATGCCCCCGCGGCGCACCGGGTCGCCGTCGACCGTCTCGCCGGTGGCGTGGACGGGTTCCTGGGTGTGGGCGTCGAAGATGTAGCGCTCGGGGATCTTCGACACCATCTCGCCGTCGGGGCCGACGACGTAGGACAGGCCGTCCCAGACGACCACGTCCCGGCCGGCCGACTCCTCGATCCGCTCCGAGGCCTCCACGTTGCCCTTGAGGGTCTGCACGATGGTGACCTTGGGGACCGTGCGGGCCCGCATCGTGCCGTAGTCGAGGAGGGTGGCGTTCTCCGCTTCCAGGACCATGTCCTGGTACTGGTGCGCGGGGACCTTGGCGAGGCGCGGGAAGGCGTACCAGCGCAGCAGCGGGGACAGTGCCGCGAAGAACACGGCGAGGGCGAGCAGGACCAGGCCGGCCTTGCGGCGCATCTCGGCCTCCCTCCCGGGCGGGCGGTCAGGGGTGTGCGGGCACCGTCGTCAGCAGCGGCTTCGGGGACGTACCGCCCGAGGGGGAGCCGAGGGCGGTCAACGTCAGGACCACGGCGAACGCGACGGCGAGACCGGTGGCGGCGGCGATGAGTACGCGCATACGGGGCCTCCCCCACGGGCTGAGCTGATACTTCGTCAGGTTTCTCGGCACCGTAGCAACGCGCGGCGGAGATGAGAACACGTTGCACACACAACGACGCCCCTCTTGAAAGAGGGGCGTCGTGCGTCGTACCTGAGAGCTACGCGCTCGGACTGGCCGAAGGGCTCGGCGAGGACGTCTCGGCAGCCGCCACGGTCAGTTCGACGGTGAGGGTCGCTCCGCCTTCGGTGGTGACGCGGAGCAGGAACGTGCCGGTGGTGTCGTCCGCGTAGAGCTTGGGCAGCTTCAGCAGGCCCTTCGCGTCCGTCTTCAGGCCCGTCAGGGTGCGTACGGCCTTGCCGTCGGCGTCCTTGAAGTAGGGGCCCTTGTCGTTGGCGGTCGGATCGTCCGCCGACTTGATCAGCGTGGCGGTGGCCGCGACGCCGTCCGCGACGGCACCCTTGTACGTGGCCTTCACCTCGACCTGGTTCGCGAACTCGCCGCCCGGGGTGCAGGTCAGCGCGGCGTCGCCGGTGCGGGCGAGGGTGTCGGCGGCGCGCTCGGTGACGGTGGCCGTGTAGTCGAGACCCGCGATCGTGCGGCCCACGACGGTGGCCCGGACGGTGACGTCGCCTGTCTTCTCCCCCGCCTGGAGTGCGGGTGCGACGGCCACTCCGGAGCTGTTGGTGGCGACCGTGGCCACGCTCTCGCCGCCCGTGAAGGTGGTGTCCGTGTCACCGACGATCGTGAAGCGGATCCTGACCTTGGCGACGGCCTTGCCGGCCTTCGTCTCGGCGCGGGTGCTGATCCGCTTGGTGAACGCGTCGCCCGCCATCGCGGTGAGCTTCCCGGTCCCGGCGTCCTCCAGGTGCTGCACCGTGTCGGTGGGCGTGGGAGACGTCGAGGGCGGCGTGCTCGGGGAGGTCGGCGGGGTGGTGGGCGGAGGAGTGGGCTTCGGGGTCGTCGTGCCGCCCCCGCCTGGCTTTTCGGGCCTGGGGCCGGGCTCGGGCTTGGAGCCGCCCGCACCCGGCGTGCCGGGAACGCTCGGCGTGGAGGGGCCGGCGCTCGATCCGGCCCGGTCGTCGCTGCGGTTGCCGGGCAGCGTGCCGGTGCCGTCGGGGACCTCGTGCGTGCCCTTGCGGTAGTAGTCCAGCCACCGCATGACCAGGTTCAGGTACTCGCGCGAGTTGTTGTAGCTGAGGATCGCGCGGTCGAGGTCGTCCTGGTCGGACAGGTCCCAGTTGTTGCGGCACAGGTAGTGGCCGGCGGCGAGCGCGGCGTCGTAGACGTTGTTGGGGTCCTTCTTGCCGTCGCCGTTGCCGTCGCGGCCGGCCCACGCCCAGGTGGACGGGATGAACTGCATGGGGCCGACGGCCTGGTCGTAGCTGCTGTTGCCGTCGTAGGCGCCGTTGTCGGTGTCCTTGATGAGGGCGAAGCCGTTGCCGTCGAGCTGAGGACCGAGGATCGGCGAGACGGTGGTGCCGTCGGCGGTGACGCGGCCGCCGCGGGCCTGCCCCGACTCCACCCGGCCGATGGCCGCGAGCAGTTGCCAGGGCAGGTTGCAGCCGGGCTTGGAGTCGCGCAGCGAGGCCTCGGCCTTCTTGTAGGCGTCGAGGACGGTCGCGGGGATGCCCGCCTCCGGCGTACCGGAGGGGGTGGGGAGCGGCCCGGTGCTCGGTGACGGGCTCGGGCTGTTGAGCGGCGGCAGGTCCGTGTAGTACGGCGAGTTGCCGGTGGCGCTGCCGTCGGAGGCACTCGCGTCGGGTGAGGGTGTGGCGTCCGCGGTCGGCTGTCTGCCGTGGTCGTTCACGCCCGGAGCCTGGGAGGCGGACAGGGCCGCGACCGCTACCGCGGCCACGGCGGTGGTTGCCGCCCCCTTGCGCAGCCTCCTGCCGAATTGCGCCGCCATAGAGTGAACCCCTCCCGTGGACGCCCGAGCGCCCGTCTCCGACTGTCGCGCACTTGTGTTGCGTGCGCGTACTGCTGTTGCGCTCGCTCTGTTGTGACGATCGACCGGCCCGAGTGGTTGCCCTCCGACAGGCCTGTCTCCTGCCACCGGCACGGTGACCCTGGCGACCCTACGACAACTTCCTTTGCTCGGGCACCCGTTCGTGCCCGTTTTTCACCAGTTGGTCATGTGCCGAGTACAGCGGGCGGGCCGGTGTCCGGCATCCCGCATACTGGGCCCCTCCGATCGCCCGGCCAACGACCGTCACAAGGAGCCGAGTTGCCGTTCACGCTGAGCCACGCGGCAGCCGTACTGCCTGCCGTACGCACCGACGGCACCGGCCGGGGCCCACTGGTCCCCGCCGTGCTGGTGGCGGGTTCCTTCGCGCCCGACTTGACCTATTACGCGGCGAGTGCGGTGTCCGGGGCGATGGAGTTCGGTGACGTCACGCACTCGTTCCCGGGTGTGTTCACGGTCGATGTGCTCCTCGCCTGCGCGCTGGTGGGGCTGTGGCTGCTGCTGCGCGAACCGCTGGTGGCGCTGCTGCCGCGGGCCCGGCAGGGGCGGGTCTCCGCGCTGGTGCGGTGCGGGGCGCCACGGGCGCGTGTGCGGCCGTCCCTGGTGCTGCGGTGGTACGCGTCCGCGGTGCTCGGCGCGCTGACACACGTCGTGTGGGACGCGTTCACGCACCTCGACCGGTGGGGGATGCGGCTGTTTCCGGTGCTGGGCCGGGAGGTGGCGGGTTCGCCGCTGTACTGGTACCTGCAGTACGGCGGTTCGGCGGTGGCCGCCGTCGTGATCGCCGTGTTCGTGGCGCGGGCCGTGCGGCGGGCGCCGGTGCGCGAGCCGGTGGGGGTTCCGGCGCTGTCGGTGCGGGACCGGTGGCTGGCCGGTGCGGTGATCGGCGGCTTCGCGCTGGTGGGGGCGGTGCAGCGGGCGTCGCGGTGGTGGGCCTACTGGGGTTCGAGCGCGAAACCGTGGGAGATCATTCCGACGGTGTGCTTCGGGGCGGGCGCGGGGCTCGTCCCGGCGCTGCTGCTGTACGCCGTGGGGGTCAGGGTGTGGCGTCCGGTTCCGGTCCCGGGCCGTGCTGACCGCGTCGATGACGCGGAGCCGAACCGGTCGGCCGCTCGCTGAGGGGCGCTGTCGTCGTGATGTACACGGTGATGGTGGTGTGCGCGGGGCGCCGGGGCCGTGGGAGCAGGGTCAGGACGAGCGTCAGGTAGCTGCGGGCCAGGTCCGCCCACGGGCGGCCGGTCCTGCCGGGGCGATCGGTCTTGCCGGGGTGATCGGTGCTGCCCGGGCGATCGGTCTTGGCTGGGTACTGGGCATTGCCTGGGGGCTGGGACGCAGGGGCTGGGCCACCGGTGAGACCGAGGATGTCGGACACGTCGCCGGGGGTGGTGAGACCTGCGATGGCAGGGATGTCGCCGGCGCCGGAGCGCCCCGGGACGGCCGTCACGTCGCCTGCGCCGGTGCGTCCGGTCTCGGTGATCGCCTTGCCCAAGCGCGTGGGAGCGGTCGGCCACCGGACCTCGGTCAGGCGCCGCCGGAGGTCCGCCGTCGTGCGGCGCAGGCCCGTGGTGAGGCCCGCCGGGACACGGCCCGTGCTGGCGGCGGCCGCGAAGGGCGGGACCGGCGGGAGTGCCACGCCTGGGGCCGTGCGGCGGAGGAGCGTGCGTATACCCATGCCCGCATCTTTGCGACCGGCGGGGGCGGTGGCCCTTTGTCGAGGGCCACGCGAGTGACGTTTTCCGCGGGTGTTCAGCGTGGTGGGTGGGCGCCGCCCCCGGCTCAGGACCTGGCCGGGGGCACTCCGCGCCA
>NZ_MUKA01000518.1:1051-1218 GCF_002150735.1 Streptomyces africanus | reverse complement strand
CAGCGGGGTCGGGACCGGGGAGCCGCCGCAGGTCAGGATGCGCAGCGACGACAGGTCGGCGTCCGGCCAGCGCGGGTGCCGGGCCACCTGGTCGAACATCGTGGGCACGCCGAACATGAACGTGATCCGGTGCTGTTCGATCAGGTCGAAGGTGGCGTCCGGGTCGA
>NZ_MUKA01000518.1:784-1010 GCF_002150735.1 Streptomyces africanus | reverse complement strand
TGCCCGAGGTGTACATGATGATGCAGGTGTCGTCCGGGGCGACCGGTGTGTCGATGGGCTCCCGGGAGGCCGAGGCCAGTTCCTCCTCGTACGGGGCGCCCACTTCGACGTACGTACGGACGTCCGTGCTGCCCGGCAGTCCCGCGACCAGGCCGGCGTGCGAGGGGCCGTAGACGAGGGCCTTGGCGCCGGAGTCGGCGAGCTGGTAGGCGATCTCGGGGCCGGC
>NZ_MUKA01000518.1:219-759 GCF_002150735.1 Streptomyces africanus | reverse complement strand
GCGCAGGGCGTGGGCGAGGCGGGTGGTGCGGTCGTACAGGCCGGCGTAGGTGCGGGTGGTGCCGCCGTGGATCAGGGCGGTGCGGTGCGGGGTCTTGCGGGCCCGGCGTGCGGGCCATGACCCCAGTCCCTCGTTGCGCATGTCACGCCCCTTACGGCTTCGTCAGCCCGAGCAGACGGGCGGCGTTCTCCTTGAGGATCTTCGGCCGGACCTCTTCCTTGATCGTCAGCTTGTCGAAGTCGGCGAGCCAGCGGTCCGGGGTGAGGACGGGGAAGTCGGAGCCGAAGAGCACCTTGTCCTTCAGCAGCGTGTTGGCGTACTGCACGAGCTGCGGCGGGAAGTACTTCGGCGACCAGCCGGACAGGTCGATGTGCACGCCCGGCTTGTGCGTGGCCACGGCCAGGGCCTCGTCCTGCCAGGGGAACGACGGGTGCGCCAGGATGATCTTCAGGTGCGGGAAGTCGGCGGCGACGTCGTCCACGTGCAGCGGGTTGGAGTACTTGAGCCTGATGCCTCCCCCGCCGGGCACGCCGGCGCCGA
>NZ_MUKA01000518.1:0-185 GCF_002150735.1 Streptomyces africanus | reverse complement strand
TGGCGGCGGCGGCCTCGGCGACCTCCTCGTTGGGGACGGGCGGAGTGCCGGTGGCGGACTCGGCGTCGACCGTGAAGATCACGGCGGCCATCTTCCGCTCGCGGTAGTAGGCGGCGGTCTCCTCCAGGGTCGGCTTCCGCTTGCCCTCGACCTTGAAGTAGGCGGAGGAGGCGTCGTGCAGGTCG
>NZ_MUKA01000517.1 GCF_002150735.1 Streptomyces africanus | reverse complement strand
GTCACCGTGGAGCCGGCCGGGCAGGCGTCGGCGGCCTCGTACAGCGTGACGATGAAGGGGTACGCCTTCTCGCCCGCGAGCCTGAGCATCCCGGCCGGCTCCACGGTGACCTGGACCAACCAGGACACGGCGCCGCACGACGTGAAGACCACCTCGGGCCCGGTCTCGATCCACTCCCCGATGCTCGACAAGGGGCAGAGCTGGAGCTTCACGTTCACCACGGCCGGGTCGTACGGCTACGTCTGCACCGTCCACCCGAACATGACGGCCGGGATCACGGTCCGCGCGGCGGCACCGGCGACGACGGCGGCACCGACGGCGCACGAGCACACCGGCTCCTCCTCGGGACACCGGCCGACCGCGCCGAACCGCACCACGCCGGGCGGCGGGACGCCGACGATGCGCAT
Source organism: Streptomyces africanus (assembly GCF_002150735.1). Lineage (GTDB taxonomy): Bacteria > Actinomycetota > Actinomycetes > Streptomycetales > Streptomycetaceae > Streptomyces > Streptomyces africanus. The sequence continues at coordinate 6,846 of NZ_MUKA01000517.1, read as the reverse complement.
GCCGTCCTCGTCACCGTCCCCCACCGGGTCCGCCTCGTCCACCGCCTCCCCGGCGGCAGCGGGCCAGTCACCGCCGGCGTCCCCGCCCGCGCAGGCCGCGCAGCAACCGCAGACCCAGACGGCCGCCTCATCCACCCGCCCGCTCGACCCGCTGCTCTTGCTGACCGGCGTCGTCGCGGGTGTCGCGGTGCTGTGCCTGCTCCTGGTCGGCTCGCGGGCATCGGCGCCCCGGGCGCCCCGGGAGGAGGCGTAGGTCAGCCCTTCGCCCGGTAGCGGCGCATCTTCGCCCGGGCGCCGCAGACCTGCATCGAGCACCAGCGGCCCCGGCCGGCCGGGCTGCGGTCGTAGTACGCCCAGAGGCAGTCGGCGGCCTCGCAGGCCTTGAGCCTGCTCCAGGTGCCGGCGACGAGCGCCTCGGCGACGGCCGCCGCGACACGGGAGAGCAGGGGGCCCTCGTCGGCCGGGGCGAGGGCCGCCGAGCCGTCCCGCCGGTCCACCGCCACCAGCAGCGGCGCCCCGGCCAGCAGATCGCCCAGCGGGGTCACCTCGCGGTGCGGCGGGTGGCCCGCGTGGGCGAGCAGGACCACGCGCAGGGACTCACGCAGGGCCCGGGCGTCCTCCACCTCGTCCCGTGTGATCCCGAAGCGTGCCCGGCCCTCCGCCGTGTCCAGCGAGTCGGCACCCGACTCGATGTCCAGCGTGTTCACCAGGGCCTCGACCAGGGCCAGGCCGCCGGGCGCGGGCGATCTCTCCGTCATGGCTGGACCGTACCTCTCGCGTTTTCCCTTGCGAGGTTACCGCCAATGCGGGAGCATGCAGTAACGGTTACCGGTTACCCGACCCATGAAGGTAACCCGTGAAGGTAACAGCCGCTTCAAGGAGGAAGTCATGGCTCTGGCCAAGCTGGGTGTCGTCGTCCTGGACTGTCCCGACCCGCGCGCACTGGCCGGTTTCTACGCCGAGGTGCTCGGCGGCACTCCCACGGTGGAGGCCGACGACTCGGGCGAGTGGGTCGACCTGAAGGTGCCGGGCGGAGCGGCCCTGGCCTTCCAGGAGTCCCCCGGGTACGTGCCGCCGACGTGGCCGTCGTCCGACGGCTCGCAGCAGTTCCATCTCGACCTGGTCGTGGAGGACCTGGACGCGGCGGAGAAGGGCGTGCTGGCGCTCGGCGCGAAGCCGCTGGACGCCGAGGACCGGACGCGGACGTTCCGGGTTTACGCCGATCCGGCCGGGCACCCGTTCTGCCTCTGCGCCAGCTGACACCGGGAGGCCCCATGCCTGCAGTGGCACGTTTCCGTTCGGTCGTCGTCGACTGCCCCGACCCGCGCGCGCTGGCCCGTTTCTACGCGCAGGTCGGGGGCGGCACGCCCGAGGACGACGACCCCGACTGGGTGGTGCTGCGGATCCCCGACGGGCCGCGGCTCGCCTTCCAGCGCTCGCCCGGGTACACCCCGCCGGAGTGGCCCCGGTCCGACCGCAACGCCCAGCAGCTCCACCTGGACTTCGACGGCGGGTCGACCTGGGAGGAGATCGACGCGGCCGAGGAGCGGGTGCTGGCGCTCGGGGCGCGGGTGCTGGACCGGGAGGACTACGAGAAGAAGGACTTCCGGGTGTACGCCGACCCGGCGGGGCATCCGTTCTGCCTGTGCCGGATCGAGCACACCGCCTGAGTCACCCGCCGGTCACCCGTCCAGCTCGGAGATGGTCGCCCTCGACGGCTCGCGCCGCTGCTGGGCGGCGCGGGCGGTGAAGTCGGCGCCGCGCAGCACCCGCTGGACGTTGCCCCAGGTCAGCAGGGCCACGTCGGCCTCGTCCCAGCCGCGTCGCAGCAGCTCGGCGATCAGCCGCGGATAGCCGGAGGCGTCGCCGAGCTCATGCGGGTGGGCCGAGCCCGAGTCGTACTTGCCGGACAGCCCGACGCACTGCGCCCCGGCCACGCCCCGGATGTGGTCGAGATGGTCGGCGACGTCGCGGACGGTCGGGCCGGTCTGCTCGGCGGTCAGCGGCACCAGGCACAGCCCCTTGGCCGCGCCCAGCTCCGCCAGCAGGTCGTCGGGGAGGTTGACCGGGTGGGGGCGCAGCGCCCGGGCGGCGGAGCGGCTGAACAGCACGGGCGCCCGGGACAGGCTCAGCACCCGGCGGACCGTCGGCGCTGAGGCCCCGGAGAGGTCCGCGATCACGCCGATCCGGTTCATCTCGCGCACGACCTCCTCGCCGAACCGCGTCAGCCCCGCGTCGCTCGCCCAGGACACCCCGGTCAGCGTCAGCACGCGCAGGCCGAGGAGGTGCAGCTGGCGCAGGATGCCCAGCGAGTCGCCCACGGCCGGGGCCCCGGCGGGACCGAGGAGCACGGCGACGCGGCCGCAGTTGCGGGCGTCCGCGACCTGCCCCGCCGTACAGGCCGGCCGCAGTCCCTCGGCGCAGGTCCGGGCGACGGTCTTGGCCAGGTCGAGCTGCTCCAGGGTGGCGCCGACGGCCCGGTCGCCGTCCAGGCCCTCGGGCAGGTGCAGGGACCAGAACAGCGCGCCCACATGCCCGCGGCGCAGGCGGGGCACGTCCGTGCCGACGGTGCTCTCGCCCTCCTCCAGGTCGTAGTAGGACAGGCGCTTGAGTGCCCAGGGCAGTCCGTTGTAGCCGTCGGCGACGGGATGGGCGGCGAGGATGGCGTGGGCCCGGGTCATCGGCGCGTCGTCCGGGTCGGAGACGGGCTCATAGGGCTCCGCCGGGTCCGCCCGGTCCGCCGCCGTGACGGCCTCGTCGGGGTACGGCTCGGACAGGTCGTCGAACTCACCGGCCGCGGCGGTGGGACGCAGGTCGTCCTGGAGGTCTGCCATGGCGGCTCCGTACGGTCGCTCGTGAGGTACGGTCACCGTCGCACGGAGCGCCGGGGGGTTCCTGGTGGGCGGTGCGTTCGGAGTACGGCCCCGGCCTCGTGCGGCGACGCTCTCAAGGCACCCGCGCCGCCTCGATCACCTCGTCCAGGGTGTCCCGGGAGCGGATCAGGTCGGCGATCATCCGGTCGATGCGGGCGCGCTCGGCGGTGAGCTCGGTGACCAGGTTGGGCGTGGCGCGCACCGAGGGCCCGCCGTCCGTGTCCCGCATGCACGGCAGGAGCTGGACGATCTTCTCGCTGCACAACCCGGCCGCGAACAGCTCCTGGATCCGGATGACCCGGTCCACGGCCGCCTCCGGGTACTCCCGGTGCCCGCCGGGCGTCCGCTCGGCGGTGAGCATCCCCTGCTTCTCGTAGTAGCGCAGCGACCGCTCGCTGACGTTGGTGCGCCGGGCCAGTTCACCGATCCGCACGTCCCACTCCCGGGCTTGAATCTGACATTGGTGTCAGGTTCTAGCGTACGGGCATGACGCAGCACACGACAGCACTCCTCGAACCGGCTCGTCTCCCCGGGCTGGACCTGCCCAACCGTCTGGTGATGGCACCCCTGACCCGCAACCGGGCCGAGGCCGACGGAACCCCGACCCCGCTCATGGCCACGTACTACGCCCAGCGCGCCTCCGCCGGGCTGATCATCGCCGAGGCCGCGACGCCGAACGCGGTCGGGCAGACGTACCCGAACATCACCGCCGTCCACAGCCCGGCGCACGTGGCCGGCTGGCGGCAGGTCACGGACGCGGTCCGGGAGGCGGGCGGCCGGATGTTCCTCCAGCTCCAGCACGGCGGCCGGGTCGGCCACCCCGCGACCAGCGGGCTGACCCCGGTCGCCCCCTCACCCGTCCCGCTCCCCGAGACGATCTTCACGCCGGAGGGTCACCAGCCGGCCCCGGTGCCGAGGGAGATGACCGCCGAGGACATCCGCACCACCGTCGCGGACTTCGCGAAGGCCGCCCGCAACGCCCTGGACGCCGGGTTCGAGGGCGTGGAGGTGCACTCCGCCAACGGTCATCTGCTCCATCAGTTCCTCGCCCGCAACACCAACCTCCGCACCGACGGCTACGGCGGACCGGTCGCCGCCCGGATCCGGTTCACCGCCGAGGTGACCGAGGCCGTGGCCGCCGAGATCGGCGCGGAGCGAGTGGGTCTGAGGGTCTCCCCCGGCAACACCGTCAACGGCATCGACGAGGGCGAGACGGAGGAGCTCTACCCGGCGCTCGCCGAGCGGCTCGGCGGGCTGGGGCTCGCGTATCTGCACCTGGGATACGCCGACCCGGAGACCCCGGTGTACCGGAAGGTGCGCGCCGCATGGCCCGGGGTGATCGTCGCCAACCCGGTGCTGAAGGAGATCTCCACGGACGGTGTGCTCCGGGCGTCCGAGGAGCTGCTGGCCGCCGGGGCCGACCTGATCGCGCTCGGCCGGCCCTTCCTCGCCAACCCGGACCTGGTGACGCGGCTGCGGCACGGGGCGCCGTTGAACGAGATGCGCGACCGGTACTTCATGTACGTGGGCGGGGCGACCGGCTACACCGACTACCCCGCCCTCGACGCTCAGCCGTCGAGCGACTCGATCGTCGCGTTGGACGGCGACCGCGTCGCCTGAAGCCCCCGGGCCACCTCCTCCGCCGCGTCCAGCACCCGGACCGCGTTCTTCCAGGTCAGCTTCGCCAGGTCGGCCTTGGACCAGCCGCGGTCCAGCAGTTCCGCGATCAGGTTCGGGTAGCCGGAGACGTCGTCCAGGCCGTCGGGGGTGAAGGCCGTGCCGTCGTAGTCGCCGCCGATGCCGAGGTGGTCGATGCCGGCCGCCTCGCGCATGTGGTCCAGATGGTCGGCGACCGTGGAGACGGTGGCCACCGGGCGCGGGTGCAGCTCTTCGAAGGCGCGGTGGACCTTCATGGCATCCGCGGTGGTGTCGAGGTGGTGGAAGCCGTGGGCGCGCATGTTGTCGTCGGCCGCGGCCGTCCAGTCGACGGCGGCCTGGAGCACGAACTTCGGCACGAACGTCACCATGGCCATGCCGCCGTTGGCGGGCAGCCGCTCCAGCACGTCGTCCGGGATGTTGCGCGGGTGGTCGCACACGGCCCGCGCCGAGGAGTGGGAGAAGATCACCGGGGCGGAGCTCGTGTCGAGCGCGTCGCGCATGGTCGTCGCGGCCACGTGGGAGAGATCGACGAGCATGCCGAGCCGGTTCATCTCCCGCACGACCTCCCGGCCGAACGCGGTGAGGCCGCCGGCCCTGGGCTCGTCGGTCGCGGAGTCCGCCCAGTCGACGTTGTCGTTGTGGGTGAGCGTCAGATAGCGCACGCCCAGCCCGTACAGACCCCGCAGCGTGCCCAGGGAGTTGGCGATGGAGTGGCCGCCCTCCGCGCCCATGAGGGAGGCGATCCGGCCCTCCCGGCGCGCGGCCTCCATGTCGGCGGCCGTCAGCGCGGGCCGCAGGTCCTCCGGGTGACGGCCGATCAACTGCCGTACGCAGTCGATCTGTTCGAGCGTGGCGGCGACCGGGTCGGGCAGGTCCGTGCGGACGTACACCGACCAGTACTGCGCGCCGACCCCGCCCGCGCGCAGCCGCGGGATGTCGGTGTGCAGATGGGCGCTCTGGTCGGCGGCGACATCACGGGCGTCGAGGTCGTAGCGGACCTGTTCGCGCAGCGCCCAGGGCAGGTCGTTGTGCCCGTCGACGACCGGGAACTCGCCCAGGAGTTCCCGGACCGCCGCCACGGAGGTCATCGTCGTCACTTCCCCGCGCCGAAGCCGAAGCCGCCCGAGCCCTCGACCTTGGAGCGCAGGCGCTTGCCCTTCTCGGTGGCCTGGTCGTTCAGCTCCTGCTGGAACTCGCGCATCCGGGCGCGGAGCTCGCCGTCGTGCGCGGCGAGGATGCGGGCCGCGAGCAGACCGGCGTTGCGGGCACCGGCGACGGAGACCGTGGCGACCGGCACACCGGCCGGCATCTGCACGATCGACAGCAGGGAGTCCATGCCGTCGAGGTACTTCAGCGGCACGGGCACGCCGATGACCGGCAGCGGTGTCACGGAGGCGAGCATGCCGGGCAGGTGGGCGGCACCGCCGGCCCCGGCGATGATCACCTTGAGTCCACGCTCGTCGGCCTGCTCGCCGTACGCGACCATCTCGCGCGGCATGCGGTGCGCGGAGACGACGTCGACCTCGTAGGCGATCTCGAACTCGTCGAGGGCCTTGGCGGCGGCCTCCATGACGGGCCAGTCGCTGTCCGACCCCATGACGATGCCAACAACAGGGCTCATTCGGTGATGGTGCCTCTCAGGTAGCCGGCTGCGTGACGGGCGCGCTCCAGCACGTCGTCGAGGTCGTCGCCGTAGGTGTTGACGTGACCGACCTTGCGGCCGGGCTTCACGTCCTTGCCGTACATGTGGATCTTGAGCTGGGGGTCGCGGGCCATGCAGTGCAGGTACGCCGAGTACATGTCCGGGTAGTCGCCGCCGAGGACGTTGACCATGACCGTCCAGGTGGCGCGCGGGCGCGGGTCGCCGAGGGGCAGGTCCAGGACCGCCCGGACGTGGTTGGCGAACTGGCTGGTGACGGCGCCGTCCATCGACCAGTGGCCGGAGTTGTGCGGGCGCATCGCCAGCTCGTTGACGAGGATGCGGCCGTCGCGCGTCTGGAACAGCTCGACGGCGAGGTGCCCGACGACGCCGAGTTCCTTGGCGATGTTCAGCGCCATCTCCTCGGCCCGCAGGGCGAGGGCCTCGTCGAGGTCCGGGGCCGGGGCGATGACCGTGTCGCAGACGCCGTTGACCTGGCGCGACTCCACGACCGGGTAGGCGACGGCCTGGCCGTGCGGGGAGCGGACGACGTTGGCGGCGAGCTCGCGGACGAAGTCGACCTTCTCCTCGGCGAGCACGGGGACACCGGCCTTGAAGGGGTCGGCGGCCTCCTCGACGGAGTCGACGACCCACACGCCCTTGCCGTCGTAGCCG
>NZ_MUKA01000069.1 GCF_002150735.1 Streptomyces africanus | reverse complement strand
CGCCTGGAGGGGGTTGGGGACGAGGGCCTGCTGCTGGGCCGGGTTGGCGTTGCACGGCTCGTCCATCCTGGGGCGTGGCGACCGTCCGGAGCCCTGCAGGTCCATGAGGAAGACGTCGTAGCCGTCGTCCGCGAGTTCCTGTGCCCAGCTGTACCGGGTGGCGGAGCCGCCGGGCACCGGGGCGAGGTCGAACGCCGCCAGCGCCGGCACGCTTCTGCCGTGCAGCATCAGCACCGGCTTGTGCGCTTGGTTCGCCTTGGTGCCGTCGTACTCCCGTACGGGCAGGGTCACCGTGGTATTGAGATTCGCGGGGATCTGGGATTGGAGCGTGACGTGGTGTTCTGTCAGCGTGGGTGCGGACATGGCCGTCTCCCGGTGGCGGGAAGGGGGAGGAACTTTCTGACAACCCCCCTGACCCACCCTCCTCTTCCTGCATATGTCCCGCAAATCGGCCTTGAACAGGGGTAGTTGACCAGTCAAGGGCAAAAGGGAAATTCCCTTGAACGCGAAAACGGGTGTGGCCCGAGCCTTCGAGGCTCGGGCCACACCCGTCAGTGGTGGGAGAAGGTCAGGGCAGCTGCGCCGCCCGCGCCTCCCGCCGGTTGCCACGGAAGTTGTTCACCCGCCGGGCCGTCGCGAACAGCGGGATCACCGCCCCCATGACCAGCTGGAGCGCACAACCCGTCTGGAGCAGCAGCTGGCCGCTCGGGGCGTCGAAGGCCCAGGCCGCCATCATGCCCATGCCCACCACGATCCACGACAGCATCGCCACCGCGAGCCGCCCCCGCGGCTTCGGGTACTCCACGCGGCTCACCATCAGCCACGCCGTCCCCAGGATCGCCAGCAGCGTCGCCACGAACGGCAGCTCCAGCAGCACGATCGACACGACCGTCAGCGCGCCGAACGGTGATGGCATGCCCTGGAACGTGCCGTCCTTCACCGTGACGCACGAGAACCGCGCAAGCCGCAGCACCACCGCCAGCAGCACCACGATCGCCCCGACCGCCGCGACCCGCTGGTACGCGCCCTCCGCCACCATGCCGTAGACGAGGACGAAGTACGCCGGCGCCAGGCCGAAGCTGATCAGGTCGGAGAGGTTGTCCAGCTCGGCGCCCATGGGGGAGGAGCGCAGCTTGCGCGCCACCAAGCCGTCGAACAGGTCGAAGACCGCCGCGCACAGCATCAGGATGACCGCCGTGGCCGCGCTGTTGCGCGCCATGCCGGACTCCTGGCTGCCCATGAGGTCCGGGATCAGGATGCCGGTGGTGGTGAAGTACACCGCCATGAAGCCGCACGTGGCGTTGCCGAGCGTCAGGGTGTCCGCTATCGAGAGGCGCAGAGAGAGGGGCATCTCCTCTTCTTCGTCGACCTCGTCGGCCTCCGGGACCCAGCCGGCCTTGGTGTCAGGATCAATCACGGTCAATGCGAGTCACCCCAGCCACGGTCTTCTGTCCCACCTCGACCGCGACCTCCACACCCTCGGGCAGGTAGAGGTCGACCCGCGAGCCGAAGCGGATCAGGCCGATCCGCTCGCCCTGCTCGACCTTGGTGCCCTGGGGCACGTAGGGAACGATGCGGCGGGCGACCGCGCCGGCGATCTGGATCATCTCGATGTCGCCGAGCTCGGTGTCGAAGTGCCAGACGACACGCTCGTTGTTCTCGCTCTCCTTGTTGAAGGCGGGAACGAAGCCACCGGGCACGTGCTCGACCGACGTCACCGTGCCGGCCAGCGGCGCGCGGTTGACGTGGACGTTGAGCGGGCTCATGAAGATCGCGACGCGGGTGCGGCCGTCCTTCCACGGCATGATGCTCTGCACCACACCGTCTGCGGGCGAGATGACCCGGCCCTGGGTGATCTCGCGCTCGGGGTCGCGGAAGAACCACAGCATCCCCGCCGCGAGCGCGGTGGCGGGAACGGCGACGGCCTTCGCGGCGCCGGAGCGGCGAGCGCGGGCCAGGCTGAGGGCTGCGGTGGCGACGGTAGGAAGGAGCCACGGCGATGCTCCGCGCGCGAGGCGTACGCCGGCCCGGCTGTCGCGAGGTGCAGAGGTTTGGCTGTGGGGCATGGATGACCTTCGTAGCGGATGATGCCGCACTCTGACGGGGGACGGCGGCTTTCCGGCGATCGTAGCGGCTCGGGGCCCTAACTGGGTAAGCCAGGCAGCCGAGTCGGCGGCCGAAGAGTGCTGACGGGGTGTGATCTTCTTCTCCAAGAAAACACCCCGTATCCGGACATCTAGCCCTGGAATCGATACTCCTCGAGCAGCCGCCTGCCGATGATCATTTTCTGGATCTCGGCGGTACCTTCACCGATGAGCAGCATCGGAGCCTCACGGTAGAGGCGCTCGATCTCGTACTCCTTGGAGAAGCCGTAGCCGCCGTGGATCCGGAAGGCGTCTTCCACGACCTCTTTGCAGTACTCGGAGGCGAGGTACTTCGCCATCCCAGCCTCAAGGTCGTTTCGCTCACCGGAGTCCTTTTTGCGTGCCGCGTTCACCATCATCGCATGCGCGGCCTCGACCTTGGTAGCCATCTCCGCCAGCTTGAACTGGATGGCCTGATGCTGGGCGATCGGCTTCCCGAACGTGTGACGCTGCTGCGCGTACGCGACGCCCAGCTCGAACGCACGCTGAGCGACGCCACAGCCACGCGCCGCCACGTTGACGCGGCCGACCTCGACGCCGTCCATCATCTGGTAGAAACCACGGCCGGTGACCCCGCCGAGCACACGATCGGCAGGAATCCGCAGGCCGTCCATGATGAGTTCGGTGGTGTCGACGCCCTTGTACCCCATCTTGTCGATCTTGCCGGGGATGGTGAGGCCGGGCCGGACCTCGCCGAAACCCGGCTCCTTCTCGACCAGGAAGGTCGTCATCGACTTGTGGGGCGCGGTGCCCTCGGGGTGACCTTCGTCACTTCGTACCAGAACGGCCACGAGAGACGACGTCCCGCCGTTGGTCAGCCACATCTTCTGGCCGTTCAGGACGTACTCGTCGCCGTCCTTCACCGCCTTCGACGTGATCGCCGACACGTCCGAGCCGAGGGCCGGCTCCGACATCGAGAACGCGCCGCGGATGTCGCCGGCCGCCATCCTGGGCAGGAAGTGGTCCTTCTGCTCCTGCGTGCCGTGCTGCTTGAGCATGTACGCCACGATGAAGTGCGTGTTGATGATGCCGGACACCGACATCCACCCGCGGGCGATCTCCTCCACGCACAGCGCGTACGTCAGGAGCGACTCGCCCAGACCCCCGTACTCCTCGGGGATCATCAGGCCGAACAGGCCCAGCTCCTTCAGCCCGTCGACGATCGCTTGCGGGTATTCGTCGCGGTGCTCCAGCTCGGTCGCGACCGGGATGATCTCCTTGTCCACGAAGTCCCGGACGGTGGAGAGGATCTCCTGCTGGATGTCCGTCAGACCGGCGGTCTGGGCGAGTCGCGCCATGGCTACTTCTCCTGCTCCTTGAGCTCGGGGCGGCCCGGCTGCTCGCCGCCGCGCTCCTTGATGTACGTCTCGGTCGGCACCATCACCTTGCGGCGGAACACGCAGACCAGCGTGCCGTCCTGCTTGTAGCCCTTGGTCTCGACGTGCACGATGCCGCGGTCGTTCTTCGACTTCGACGGCCACTTGTCGAGCACGGTCGTCTGGCCGTAGACCGTGTCGCCGTGGAAGGTCGGCGCCACGTGCTTGAGCGACTCGATCTCCAGGTTGGCGATCGCCTTGCCGGAGATGTCCGGCACGGACATGCCGAGCAGCAGCGAGTAGATGTAGTTCCCGACGACGACGTTCCTGCCGAAGTCAGTCGTCTTCTCCGCGTAGTTCGTGTCCATGTGGAGCGGGTGGTGGTTCATCGTGAGGAGACAGAACAGGTGGTCGTCGTACTCCGTGACCGTCTTTCCCGGCCAGTGCTTGTACGTCGCGCCGACCTCGAACTCCTCGTACGTGCGTCCGAACTGCATCGCCGTCACGCCTCCGGGATCTCGAACTTGCTGGTGCGCTGCATGCCGGCGACGCGTCCCTTGCCGGAGATGACCAGGGCCATCTTGCGGCTGGCCTCGTCGATCATCTCGTCGCCGAGCATCGCGGAGCCCTTCTTGCCGCCCGCCTCGGACGTGTAGTAGTCGTACGCGTCCAGGATCAGCTCGGCGTGGTCGTAGTCCTCCTGGGACGGCGAGAAGATCTCGTTGGACGCCTCGACCTGGCCCGGGTGCAGCACCCACTTGCCGTCGAAGCCGAGCGCTGCGGCGCGCTGGGCGACCTCGCGGTAGCCGTCGATGTTGCGGATCTGCAGGTAGGGGCCGTCGATCGCCTGGAGGTTGTTGGCGCGGGCGGCCATCAGGATCTTCATCAGGATGTAGTGGTAGGCGTCCGCCGGGTAGCCGGGCGGCTGCTCGCCCACGACCAGCGACTTCATGTTGATCGAGGCCATGAAGTCGGCCGGGCCGAAGATGATCGTCTCGACGCGCGGGGAGGCCTGCGCGATCTCGTTGACGTTGTTCAGACCCTGCGCGTTCTCGATCTGCGCCTCGATGCCGATCCGGCCGACCTCGAAGCCCATCGTCTTCTCGATCTGCGTCAGCAGCAGGTCGAGGGCGACGATCTGCTGGGCGTCCTGCACCTTCGGCAGCATGATGCAGTCGAGGTTGGGGCCGGCGCCCTCGACGACCGTGACGACGTCCCGGTACGTCCATTCGGTCGTCCAGTCGTTGACGCGCACGACGCGCGTCTTGCCCGTCCAGTCGCCCTCGTTGAGGAACTTGACGATGGTGTGCCGCGCCTCGGGCTTGGCGAGCGGGGCGCACGCGTCCTCCAGGTCGAGGAAGACCTGGTCGGCGGGGAGGCCCTGCGCCTTCTCCAGGAAGCGGGGGTTCGAGCCCGGTACCGCCAGGCAGGAACGCCGGGGGCGAAGGCGGTTGACCGTGGTCATGCGGAGACCTCCAGGGGGTCGAGCGTGTTCGCTTTCCGGATCTCGTCGACGATGCGGCCGATGATTCCGGTGATGTCGAAGTCCTTCGGGGTGAAGACCGCGGCCACTCCGGCTGCCCTGAGCTGCTCGGCATCCCCGTTCGGGATGATGCCACCGGCGATCACCGGGATGTCTGTGGCACCGGCCACACGCAGCCGTTCGAGCACGTCCGGCACCAGCTGGGCGTGCGAGCCGGACAGGATGGACAGGCCGACCGCGTGCACGTCCTCGGCGAGGGCCGCGTCCACGATCTGCTCGGGGGTGAGCCGGATGCCCTGGTAGACCACCTCGAAGCCGGCGTCCCGCGCGCGCACGGCGATCTGCTCGGCGCCGTTGGAGTGGCCGTCCAGGCCCGGCTTGCCGACCAGGAAGCGCAGCTTGCCCACGCCCAGGTCCTTGGCCGTCAGATCCACCTTGCGGCGGACCAGGGCCAGCGTGCTGCCCTCCTCGGCGGGGACGGCGACCGGCGCCGAGGAGACGCCCGTGGGCGCCCTGAACTCGCCGAACACCTCGCGCAGGGCCCCGGCCCACTCGCCGGTCGTGACCCCGGCGCGGGCGCACTCCAGGGTGGCCTCCATGAGGTTCTCGGTGCCCCGGGCGGCCTCCTTCAGCCGCTCCAGGGCCTTGCAGGGCCGCGGGTGGTTGAAGGGCGGCTGGTAGCGGCTGTCGCGCCACTGCTGGAGCGAGGCGATGACGCGGGCCTCGACCTCCGGGTCGACCGTCTGGATCGCGGTGTCCAGGTCGGCGGTCAGCGGGTTCGGCTCGGTGCCCTCGAAGGCGTTGACACCGATGATCTTCTCCTGGCCGGACTCGATCCGGCCCCGGCGCTCCGCGTGCGAGGCGACCAGCTGCGACTTGAGGTAGCCGGACTCGACGGCCGCCATCGCGCCGCCCATCTCCTGGATGCGGTCGATCTCCGCGAGCGAGGCCTCGACCAGTTCGTCCACCTTCGCCTCGATGACCTTCGAGCCCTCGAAGATGTCGTCGTACTCCAGCAGATCGCTCTCGTACGCCAGCACCTGCTGGATGCGCAGCGACCACTGCTGGTCCCAGGGGCGGGGCAGGCCGAGCGCCTCGTTCCAGGCGGGGAGCTGCACGGCACGCGCGCGGGCGTCCTTGGACAGCGTCACGGCCAGCATCTCGAGCACGATCCGCTGGACGTTGTTCTCCGGCTGCGCCTCCGTCAGGCCCAGGGAGTTGACCTGGACGCCGTAGCGGAAGCGGCGGTGCTTGGGGTTCTCGATCCCGTAGCGCTCACGGGTGATCCGGTCCCAGATGCGGCCGAACGCCCGCATCTTGCACATCTCCTCGATGAAGCGGACGCCCGCGTTCACGAAGAAGGAGATCCGGCCGACGACGTCGCCCATGCGCTCCTGCGGCACCTGGCCGGAGTCACGGACCGCGTCCAGCACGGCGATCGCGGTGGACATCGCGTACGCGATCTCCTGGACCGGTGTGGCGCCCGCCTCCTGCAGGTGGTAGCTGCAGATGTTGATCGGGTTCCACTTCGGGAGGTGGGAGACCGTGTACGCGATCATGTCCGTCGTCAGGCGGAGGGAGGGGCCCGGGGGGAAGACGTGCGTCCCCCGGGACAGGTACTCCTTGACGATGTCGTTCTGGGTCGTGCCCTGGAGCTTGGTGATGTCCGCGCCCTGCTCCTCGGCGACGACCTGGTAGAGCGCCAGCAGCCACATGGCCGTGGCGTTGATGGTCATCGAGGTGTTCATCTGCTCCAGGGGGATGTCCTGGAACAGCCGGCGCATGTCACCGACGTGGGCGATCGGCACGCCGACCCGGCCGACCTCGCCGCGGGCGAGGATGTGGTCGGAGTCGTAGCCGGTCTGTGTCGGCAGGTCGAACGCCACCGACAGACCCGTCTGGCCCTTGGCGAGGTTGCGCCGGTACAGCTCGTTGGACGCCTCGGCCGTGGAGTGACCGGCGTAGGTCCGCATGAGCCACGGACGGTCCTTCTGACGCTCTGTCATCCAGCAGCCCTCAGATGTTCCGGAAGCGGTTGATGGCGTCGATGTGCCGGGCGCGCTTCTCCTGGTCGCGCACGCCCAGGCCCTCCTCGGGGGCCATGCACAGCACACCGACCTTGCCCTGGTGGAGGTTGCGGTGGACGTCGTAGGCGGCCTGGCCGGTGTCCTGAAGGGAGTACACCTTCGACAGGGTGGGGTGGATCTTGCCCTTCGCGATGAGCCGGTTGGCCTCCCAGGCCTCGCGGTAGTTGGCGAAGTGCGAGCCGATGATGCGCTTCAGTGACATCCACAGGTAGCGGTTGTCGTACTCGTGCATGTAACCCGAGGTGGAGGCGCAGGTGGTGATGGTGCCTCCCTTGCGGGTGACGAAGACGCTCGCGCCGAAGGTCTCGCGGCCGGGGTGCTCGAAGACGATGTCGATGTCCTCCCCGCCGGTGAGCTCGCGGATGCGCTTGCCGAAGCGCTTCCACTCCTTCGGGTCCTGCGTGTGCTCGTCCTTCCAGAACTTGTAGTCCTCGGCGGTGCGGTCGATGATCGCCTCGGCGCCCATGGACCGGCAGATCTCCGCCTTCTGCTCGCTGCTGACGACGCAGATGGGGTTGGCACCGCCGGCCAGCGCGAACTGCGTGGCGTAACTGCCGAGTCCGCCGCTCGCGCCCCAGATGAGCACGTTGTCGCCCTGCTTCATGCCGGCGCCGTTGCGGGAGACCAGCTGCCGGTAGGCGGTGGAGTTGACCAGGCCCGGGGCGGCGGCCTCCTCCCAGCTGAGGTGGTCCGGCTTGGGCATCAGCTGGTTGGACTTGACCAGCGCGATCTCGGCGAGGCCGCCGAAGTTGGTCTCGAAGCCCCAGATGCGCTGCTCGGGGTCGAGCATCGTGTCGTTGTGGCCGTCGCTGGACTCCAGCTCGACGGAGAGGCAGTGCGCGACGACCTCGTCGCCGGGGTGCCAGGCGTTGACGCCGGGTCCGGTGCGCAGGACGACGCCGGCGAGGTCGGAGCCGATGATGTGGTACGGCAGGTCGTGGCGCTTGGCCAGCTCGCTGGTGCGGCCGTAGCGCTCCAGGAAGCCGAACGTCGACAGCGGCTCGAAGATCGACGTCCACACCGAGTTGTAGTTGACCGAGGAGGCCATGACGGCCACCAGTGCCTCGCCCGGGCCCAGCTCGGGCAGCGGCACCTCGTCCAGGTGGATCGACTTGCGGGGGTCCTTGTCGCGCGTGGTGAGCCCGGCGAACATCTCCGTCTCGTCCTTGTGCACGGTGATCGCGCGGTACGACTCGGGGAGCGGGAGGGCGGCGAAGTCCTCCGACGTGGAGTCGGGCGACTGGATCGCGGCCAGGATGTCCTTAACGGTCACGGTGTTGCCTCCGGCGGTGAGCGCCCTGAGGGAGGGGCGCCGATGGGTACGTCGGTGCTGCTGAGGGTTGAGGGTGTGCCGTCGGTTCGGCGGTGGTGCTGTTCGGCAGCGCTGGTGGCGCGGGAGGTTGCCTGTGACGCAGGCGTCCGGGCGGGCAGGCGCTGGGCTTGCTGGGACGTCGCCCGGACCTCTTCAACGTATGACACCGCGTGTCACCTCGCAAGGCACTGAGTGCCAGAACTTGCTCTCAGATGAAATCTTTACGTAACACATGAGCGATGATCGATCGAACGGCCTCGTCAAGGGCCTGCAAAACGGCCCCTGACATGCCAAAACGGCCACCCCGTGGGGTGGCCGTCATCACAGGAGCGGGAGTCGCTCAGCGCTCCTTGAGCGCCTGCTCGATCGTCCGCATGACCTCGTCGAGCGGGGCGTCGGTGCGGGCGACCGTGACCAGCACCTCGCCCTGTGCCGAGGCCGTGGCCGCGGCCGGCTGCGTCTCCGTGGAGCGCCCGGCCCCGATCCCCGTGCCGAACGTCTTGCGCACGATCGCGAAGGCGTGGTCCAGCTGCGCCTCCACGTCCCCCTGGCCGCCCGCCCGCAGCCAGCGCCGCAGGACGTGGTTGTGGGCGGTGACCACGGCGGACGCGGCGACCTCCGCGAGCAGCGGGTCGTCGTTGGCGTCGTCGGCGTGCGCGCGCTCGTCGAAGTGGCCGAGGAGATAGCGGGTGAACAGGCGCTCGTAGCGGGCCACCGACGCGATCTCCGCCTCGCGCAGCGTCGGCACCTCGCGCGTCAGCTTGTAGCGGGCGACCGAGATCTCCGGCCGGGCCGCGTACATCTTCATGACTTCCTTGATGCCGCGGCACACCGTGTCGAGCGGATGCTCGTGCGCGGGCGCGGCGTTGAGCACCGCCTCGGCCCGGACCAGGGTGTCGTCGTGGTCGGGGAAGATCGCCTCTTCCTTGGAACGGAAGTGGCGGAAGAAGGTGCGGCGGGCGACGCCGGCCTGGGCCGCGATCTCGTCGACGGTGGTCGCCTCGTACCCCTTGGTCGCGAACAGCTCCATCGCGGCGGCCGCGAGTTCCCGGCGCATCTTGAGCCGCTGGGCGGCGGCACGAGAGCCTGCGGCACTTTCCGGCGCGTCGGTCGTAGCTGGTGTACGTGAGGACTTGGCGGGCTGGGACATGCCCTGAACGTACTGCATGTGCGCAGCTCGCTGCGCATGGCCTGGTTCGTGGAACCGGTCCGGGCCGAGCAGGCCGCCCCACTCCGCGCCGGACCGGAACCAGTCGCCGGGACCCTCAGCGCTTGGCATATTCGCGGAAGCCACGGCCGGTCTTGCGGCCGAGGCAGCCCGCGGCCACCAGGTGCTCCAGGAGCGGTGCCGGGGCGAGCCCCGGGTCGCGGAACTCGCGGTGCAGGACCTTCTCGATGGCGAGCGAGACGTCGAGCCCGACGACGTCCAGCAGCTCGAACGGGCCCATCGGGTAACCGCCGCCCAGCTTCATCGCCGCGTCGATGTCGTCGAGCGACGCGTAGTGCTCCTGCACCATCTTGATCGCGTTGTTCAGGTACGGGAAGAGCAGCGCGTTCACGATGAAGCCCGCGCGGTCCCCGCAGTCGACCGGGTGCTTCCTGATCCGGCCGCAGACCTCGCGGACCGTGGCGTGGACGTCGTCGGCCGTGAGCACCGTACGGACGACCTCGACCAGCTTCATGGCCGGCGCCGGGTTGAAGAAGTGCATGCCGATCACGTCCTGCGGCCGTGACGTGGCCCGGGCGCAGGCGACGACCGGCAGGGACGAGGTGGTAGTGGCCAGGACCGCGCCCGGCTTGCAGACCTTGTCCAGCGCGGCGAACAGCTGCCGCTTGACCTCCAGGTCCTCGGCGACCGCCTCCACGGCCAGGTCGACGCCGGCGAAGTCGTCGTAGGTGCCCGTCGGTGTGATGAGGTCCAGGGTCCGCGCGGCGGCCTCGGCGGTCATCCGGCCCTTGTCGACCGAGCGGGACAGGGACGTGCCGATGCGGGCCTTCGCGGCCTGGGCCTTCTCCTCGCTGCGAGCGGCGAGGACGACCTCGTACCCGGCCTTGGCGAACACCTCGGCGATACCGGAGGCCATGGTGCCCGAGCCCGCGACACCGACCGAGCGGACCTCCCGGCCCGGGGCCAGGCTGCCGCCCTCCAGCGGGGTCAGCGCGTCCCGCACGACGGTGCCGCTGCCCGGCGCCTCGTACGTGTAGAACCCGCGCCCCGCCTTGCGGCCGGTCAGGCCCGCCTCGCTCAGCTGCTTGAGGATCGGCGCCGGGGCGTGCAGCCGGTCGCGGGACGCGGCGTACATCGCCTCCAGGACCGTGCGCGCTGTGTCGACACCGATGAGGTCGAGCAGCGCCAGCGGGCCCATCGGCAGGCCGCAGCCCAGCCGCATCGCGGCGTCGATGTCCTCACGGGAGGCGTACTTCGCCTCGTACATCGCGGCCGCCTGGTTGAGGTAGCCGAACAGCAGGCCGTCGGCGACGAACCCGGGGCGGTCGCCGACCGCGACGGGTTCCTTGCCCAGGTCGAGGGCGAGATCGGTGACCGCCGTGACGGCGGCCGGCGCGGTCAGCACCGAGGAGACGACCTCGACCAGCCGCATCGCCGGGGCCGGGTTGAAGAAGTGCAGGCCGAGCACCCGCTCCGGACGGGCCGAGTCGGCGGCGAGCCGGGTGACCGACAGGGCGTTGGTGCCCGTCGCCACGATCGTCTCGGGGCGCACGATCCCGTCCAGTTCCCGGAAGATCTGCTGCTTGATCTCGTACGACTCCGGCACCACCTCGATGACCAGGTCGGCATCGGCCGCGGCCCGCAGGTCGGTGGAGGTACGGACGCGCTCCAGGATCTGCGCGCGGTCCTGCTCGGTCAGCCGGCCGCGCTCGACGCCACGGGCGGTGGAGGACTCCAGGGCGGCGACGCACTTCGCGGCCTGGGCCTCACTGATGTCGATGCCGACGACCTCGCGGCCGGCCTGGGCGAGGACCTCGGCGATGCCGGTGCCCATCGTGCCGAGGCCGACGACGGCGATGGTGCGCAGCGGGGACAGGGACGGGTCGGACAGGGGAGTGGCCATCGCGGGACTCCAGGATGAGGGTGACGACGGGAAACACGCCCGGGTGCGCCGAGTACGGCCCGGCAGGAGCCGGGTCTCGGGCGCACCGGGTGCGTGAGAAGTGCGGGTGCTGGCCGGGCTGCTGAGCGCACACGCCCGGTGCCGTCGGGCCGGGCGTGCACACGCCCGGTGAACGGCGGTTCCGACCGGCCCTGTCCCGGGGCCGAGCCGTACTGCGGTACCGAGGTACCGAACCGACTGCTCTCACGGTGGCCGCGTCACCAGACCGCCGCGAGGAGATGCGAGTGGGTAACTCGCTCGTCTGAGCTTAACTGGCGGGTAACGAGCGCGCCAGCCCTCGTGTTTGTGATGTGCGTCCCGCGCAGCTCACGCCACCTCTAATCTCTCAGGCATGGACGAAGAGTTGCGATCACTCACGGAGCGCTTACGGCAGGAGTCGGGGGCGTCGCCCGTCTTCGAGCGGCTCGTGGCGACCGACGACCTCGACGCCCTGGCCGCGGTGCTGACCGAGCCCGGGCAGCCCCTGTGGGCGCGGGAGCTGGCCGCCTTCCGGCTGGGACTCGCCGGTGACCGGCGGGCCTTCGAGTCCCTGGTGCTGCTGCTCAACCACCGTGACCCGCCGCGCTGCGCCTGTGCCGCCCACGCCCTCGCCCGCCTCGGTGACCCGCGCACCGCCCGCGCGGCCGCCGCCCTCGCCACCAACGAACTGCGCGTCGCCTACGCCCTGCACCCCGTCCGGCTCCTGGTCGACCTGCGCGCCCCGGAGGCCGTGCCCGCCCTGATCACCACCCTCCAGCGACGGCTGCGCCCGCACGACCCGTACCGCCGGGTGGCCCTCGCCTGCGTGGACGGGCTGGGCAGGCTGGGCGACGCCCGGGCCAGGCCCGTGCTGAACGAGGCCCTCGCGCATCCGGTGCTGGCGGAGGCGGCGGTGCGGGCGCTGGGGCGGATTCCGAAGCAGAGGTGAGTCAGCCGGGGAGTGCGCGTGCGTACCGCACTTCCGGGACCGTGACACCGTCCACCTCGAAGGGCTCCTCCGCGCCGTCCGCCTCGAAGCCGGCCCGTTCGTAGAAGCGGCGGGCCCGGCCGTTGCCCTTGAGGACCCACAGGAGCAGACGGCCGTGACCCGCGGCGGCGCAGCGCGCGACGGACTCGGCGAGCAGGGCCTGCCCCGTGCCCTGCCCCAGGTGTTCCGGATGGACGTAGACGGCGTACAACTCCGCGTCGTGGGTGAGGAGTTCACCGTCCCGGTACGGGCCGTGGCAGGCCCAGCCGACGACCTCGCCGCCGACGACCTCGGCGACCAGGTTCACCACGCCGGCGCCGGCCTGGGCCAGGTGCCCGCGGCGGCGCTCGGCGTCCTCCGCGACACTGAGCCCGTCCAGGTACGACTGCGGTATCAGCCCCCGGTACGCGCTCTGCCAGCCGCGGACGCGGATCTCGGCGACGCGGTCGCAGTCGGCGAGCGTCATCTCCCGTATCCGGAGCCTGTGTGTCCTGGTCGACTCATTCACGAGCCCATGGTGGACCACGTCCGGGACTCGGTTCTCGGGCGGGTCTCAGCCGGCCGGCTTGTTCAGCTTGCGGATCTGCTTGTCGAAGGCCCGGGCGGGAACGAAGCGGCGCAGTGTGCTCGCGCGTCCGGCCACGGGGCCGGCGGTGTAGCGCAGTTTCGGCCGCGCGTCGGTCGCTGCCGCGACGATCACCTTGGCGACGACGGCGGGGGCGTCGCCGCCCTTGATCGCCTCTGCCATCAGGCGGTCGAAGGTGTGCCGCTGCTTCGCGTAGACCTGCAGGGGCGTGTCGGGCCGCGCGC
The DNA here is from genome assembly GCF_002150735.1 of Streptomyces africanus. Lineage (GTDB taxonomy): Bacteria > Actinomycetota > Actinomycetes > Streptomycetales > Streptomycetaceae > Streptomyces > Streptomyces africanus. The sequence continues at coordinate 28,482 of NZ_MUKA01000069.1, read as the reverse complement.
TGTCGGCCTCGAATCCCGTCCTGGTGTAGGCGGGTTCGACGAGAAGCGCCCGGACGCCGTACTCACGGACCTCGTGGTCCAGGGACTCGGTGTAGCCCTCGATCGCGTGCTTGGAGGCGGCGTAGACGGCCATGTAGGGCGAGGGGATGAGCCCGACCACGGACGAGAGGTTGATGATGCGCCCGCGTCCCTGGGCGCGCATGTGCGGCAGGACCTCCTTCACCATGCGCATGACCCCGAAGACGCCCTGGGCCTGCGCGACGGAGGTTTCCTCGGCCGCGCCCATCGAGCCGACGCCGGCGTTGTCGACCAGGACGTCGATCCGCCCGAACCGCTTGATCACCTGCTGGACCGCGGCGGCTGCCGAGGCGTCACCGGCCACGTCGAGGTCGAGGAACGTCACACCGCCGAGCGGGGCGACGCGCGAGGTGTCGCGGCTCGTGCCGATCACGTCGAAACCTGTTGCGGCCACTTCCACCGTAAACCGATCGGTTTCCGCACGCAGGGCCACCGGCCGGAAGGGCGCTGCGTCAGCGCACGCCGGCCGCGTCGAGCAGGGTGGTCACTGTGGGTGCGATGAGTCCCGTGAGCTTGTCGGCTCCGATCCCCGCACGGGCGCTGGCGCCGTCGAAGACCAGGCTGAGCTGCCGGGCCAGCAGGTCGGGGTCGCTCGCCCCGCCCTGTTCGGCCTCGGAACGGAAGAACCCCGTCAGGTTCGCCTTGATCCGGTGGGCCACCCGGCTCGCGGGGTGGCTCTGATCCTTCAGTTCGATCTGCACGGCCAGGTACCGGCAGCCCCGGAACTCGGGCGCACCCGCCTGTGACTCCACCTGCTCGAAGACGTGCAGGATCCGCTCGCGGGGTGACCGGCCGTCGTCCGCCGGCGGCAGGAGGCTCGCCACGAAGGCGGAGGCGCGCTCCTCCAGGCTGACCGCCAGCAGTTCGTCCTTGCTCTCGAACAGCTGGTACAGGGAGCGCTTCGACACCCCCGCCGCCTTGCACAGCGCCTCGACGCCGATACCGACACCGTCCCGGTAGGTGAGCGTGGCCGCCGCCTCCAGCAGCCGCTCTCTGGTGCTTGGCTTCACTTCGGTGGTCATACCGCGAGGTTAACCCCGTGTGCGAGAAATGAAAACTGATCGGTTTTTTCAGGGCGTGCCGGGAGTGGCCGGTCTCCGCTACGCCGTGACGGCGGGTGCCGGGGGCTGCCAGCCGCCGGTGACTTCCTTGACGGGTTTGTGGGGGAAACGGCGCTCGGCGTACTCCTGCGCGTGTGAGCCCGGCAGGACGTAGAGGGTCTCCTTCTTGTCCTGCAGCGGTCGCAGCACGGTGTCCATGAACGTCTTGCGGTCCTCCAGGTAGGGGCCCAGGACGTCCTCGCCGCCGGGGCAGACGGCCATGCAGTAGCCGGACTTGTAGCCGGGGGGCGAGGAAAGGCTCTGCCACATCGAGGCGCTCTCGGAGTCGGTGACCCGGGAGCGGTAGTCGGCGGCGTCCTCGCTGTCGGCCACGGTCTGTGCCCAGTCGGTGAACCCGCTCATGAACTCGCGGTAGTTGTGCGTGGTGCAGGCCAGCGCGTCGAACGCCCCGTCCTTGCTGATGGCGCCGACCGGGCAGGCGGCGACGCACAGCTTGCAGTCGATGCACGGGTTGTAGTCCAGCGCCTGCCCGTACTCGCTCACCTCGGCGTCCACGAGGACGGTGGCCAGCAGGATGAAGTTGCCGAACTTCGGGTGGATGACGTTGCGGTGCAGGCCCATCACGCCGAGCCCCGCGGCCACGGCGACCGTCTTGTGCGCCACCACCCAGATCCGCTCGCTGGGGAAGTGGTCCATCTCCTGCGGGAAGCCGACCGACGGATTGAGTGCGCGGTAGCCGGCGTCCTGCAGTGCCCGGGTGACGCTGCGGGCGGCGTGGTTGGCCAGTTCGTCGGTCTGGTGGAACTCCTGGTTGGCCACGCTGCGGGCGGGGGAGCGGCAGTTGTCGCGGTTCATCCGGACCGCCAGCGCGATCAGCGTGCGGGTGCCGGGCAGCGCGGACTGTGCGTGCTCGCGCTCGCCGGCCAGGTCGGGGTGGTCCAGGCTGACCGCGGCGGCGTCGTCCGCACCGGCCGTCAGGCACAGGTCGCGCAGCCAGTCCGCGTCGATCACCGCCGGCGGGCTCGCGACGTCACCTGCCGCGCGCCGGGCGATCACGGCCCGCACGGATGGATGGTCGGCCAGTTTCGCCGGAAGCCTGAGGTCCGGCTCTCCCTCGGCGCCGCGCGCGGTAGTCATCCGACACTCCTGCTGATCTCGTCCCGGCTCGCCCGCGAGGGCGAGAAGCCGATCGGTTTCGGCCTCACCGTAAACCGATCAGTTTTCGCGCGCAAGGTCGCGTCGGCGGCACGGCCGCCAGGAGCGCCTCCCGGGTGCATGCCGGTACGAGGTGCCGGGCCCGCAGCTCTCAGCCGCGGAAGCCGAGCAGGCGGTGCAGGGTCGAGCCGCGGGCGGACATCGACGCCGCCTTCGAGGTCAGCGGCTTGGGGTCCGGCAGGGCGTCGCACACCGCGTCCCGCGTGCCGACGCCGCGCGGCACGGTGCCGTCGGACAGGTAGGTCGCCAGGTACTTGTCCAGGCAGGCGTTCCCGCTCAGCGTGATGCCGTGGTTGCCGCCGCCCTGCTCGACCACCAGGCTGGAGCGCGCCAGCAGGTCGTGGACGGTGACACCGCCCTCGTACGGGGTGGCCGCGTCGTTCGTCGCCTGGAACAGCAGGGCCGGCGGCAGCTCGGCGTTGGCGATGCCCACCGGCTGCGCCGAGTCGGTCGGCCAGAACGCGCACGGTGCGTTGTACCAGGCGTTGTTCCAGGTCATGAACGGTGCCTTCTCGTACGCCGCCCAGTTGTCCTTGCGCCACTGGTGCCAGTCGCGCGGCCAGAAGGCGTCCCGGCACTGCACCGAGGTGTAGATGCTGTAGCTGTTGTCGTCGGCGGCGTCGACCGCGCCGAAGTGCTTGTACACCTCGACCAGCGGGCCGGTGTTCTTGTGGTTCACGTACGCCGCGAACGCCTCCGCCAGGTAGGGCCAGTAGCCGTTGTAGTAACTGCCCGGGACGAAGGTGTCCTCCAGCTCCGCGGCACCCACCTTGCCGCCCGCCGGATCCTTGGCGAGGGCCGCCCGCATCGCGTACCACGTGGCTTCGATCTTCTCCGGATCGGTGCCGAGCCCGTACCTCGCGTCGTACTTGGCGACCCAGGCCATGAAGGCGCGGTGGCGGTCGTTGAAGGCGTGGTCCTGGTTGAGGTTGGCGGTGTACCACACGTCGGTGGGGTCGGCGATCGAGTCCAGGACCAGGCGCCGGACCCGCTGCGGGTACAGCTTGGCGTAGACCGCGCCCAGGTAGGTGCCGTACGAGTAACCGAAATAGTTGACCTTCGAGGCGCCCAGTGCCTGCCGGATCGATTCGATGTCGTGCGCGGCGCTGACCGTGTTGATGTACGGCAGCAGATGACCGTACTTCCTGTTGCAGGCGGCGGCGAAGGACTTGGCGCGGGCGAGGTTGGCCCGCTCGACCTCGGGCGTGGCCGGTACGGAGTCCGGGCGCACCGGGCCGAAGTGGCCGGGCTTGCAGTCGAGGGCGGGCTTGCTCGCGCCCACTCCGCGCGGGTCGAAGCCGATGATGTCGTACTGGGCCGCGACCTCCTTGGGCAGCGAGTGCGCGACAAAACCGGCGAGCGTCAGACCGTCGCCGCCGGGACCGCCGGGGTTGACCAGCAGCGGGCCCTGGAACGTCGCGGCGGTGTGCGGGACGCGGGAGAGCGCGAGGGTGATCTGCCGGCCGTGCGGGTTCGCGTGGTCCAGCGGCACCTTGAGGGACGCGCACTGGAGCCTCGGATAGTCGGTGGTGCCGCACTTCTTCCAGCTGGGTTTGGCAGCGCGAAAGGTTTCTGCGGAGTGCGGTGCGCTCGCCTCGGCGGGCACGGCCGTAAGGCTCCCGGCCAGCGCGACGGCGGCGCCGCACAGCACGGCTGCGCGTGTTCTCATGGAGTCCTTCCAGGACGGAGGGCGCGGGCCGCGGGGTTCACGGTCCTCGCCGATTCGTCCCGGCAAGCGGCTCTGGAAGAACGTGTTCCGTCAAGACTTGACCCGATTGGGCCGCTGGATGCGCTCGAACGCTCCTATATGAGCGACAGTTGGGTCGGTTCGGACGCCGGCGGCCCGGTCGGCTCGGGCGGCCGGATCCGGCGCGGCGTCTGTGCGCGCGTGGGCCCGATGCCGTACTCCTCGGCCAGTTCGTGCACCTGACGGGTGATCCGGCGCTGGTACCACTTCGGGGCGTAGGAGCCCTCCGCGTACAGCCGCCGGTAGCGGGGCACCAGGTGCGGGTGGTGCTGCTCCAGCCAGGCCATGAACCACTCGCGGGCGCCGGGCCGCAGATGCAGCACCAGCGGGGTGACGGACGTGGCGCCGGAGGCCGCGATCGCCCGCACGGTATCCCGCAGTTGGGCCGGCTGGTCGCTCAGGAACGGGATCACCGGCGCCATCAGCACCCCGCAGCCGATGCCGTGCTCGCCGAAGGTCCGTACGACCTCCAGGCGCCGCTCGGGCGCGGGCGTGCCCGGTTCGACGGTGCGCCACAGCTCCTGGTCGGTGAAGCCGACCGAGACGGAGATGCCGACGTCGGTCACCTCCGCGGCCTGCTCGATCAGATCCAGGTCGCGCAGGATGAGTGTGCCCTTGGTCAGGATCGAGAAGGGGTTCGCGTGGTCGCGCAGGGCCGAGATGATGCCCGGCATCAGGCGGTAGCGGCCCTCGGCGCGCTGGTAGCAGTCGACGTTCGTGCCCATCGCGATGTGCTCGCCCTGCCAGCGGCGCGAGCCGAGCTGCCGGCGCAGCAGCTCCGGCGCGTTGGTCTTGACCACGATCTGGGAGTCGAAGCCCAGGCCCGTGTCGAGGTCGAGGTAGCTGTGCGTCTTGCGCGCGAAGCAGTACACACACGCGTGCGAGCAGCCGCGATAGGGGTTGACCGTCCACTGGAACGACATCCGGGAGACCGCCGGCACCCGGTTGATGATCGACCGGGCCCGGATCTCGTGGAAGGTGATCCCGCGGAACTCCGGCGTGTCGAAGGTACGGGTGGTCACGGCGTCCGCGCCGAACAGCGCGGTGTCGGCCCGGCCGTGTTCGGAGTCCTCGGTGAGGTTGTCCCAGCGCATGACGCCTCCTCGGTAGCACTGACCACAGAATAGAACACATGTTCCCTTGATCGTGCGAGGGTGTTTTCCGAACGGGTGCGACCGGGTTGGGCGACCCCGATTTGGGGGGCCGGGCAGCGGGGTGGTTGGCTTGCCCCCGACCCCCGAGAAACCATGTCCTGGAGGAAAGCGATGGCGCAGGTCGAGGCCACTACGGAGCGGATCGTCGCGGCGGACGCGGAGACGGTGTTCGACGCCCTCGCCGACTACAGCGGCACGCGCGCGAAGCTGCTGCCCGAGCAGTTCAGCGAGTACGAGGTCCGCGAGGGCGGTGACGGCGAGGGCACCCTCGTCCACTGGAAGCTCCAGGCCACCAGCAAGCGCGTGCGCGACTGCCTCCTGGAGGTCAGCGAGCCCACCGACGGCGAGCTGGTGGAGAAGGACCGCAACTCCTCCATGGTCACCACCTGGCGGGTCACCCCGGCCGGCGACGGCAAGTCCCGGGTCGTCGTGACCACCACCTGGACCGGCGCCGGCGGCATCGGCGGCTTCTTCGAGAAGACCTTCGCGCCCAAGGGTCTCGGCCGGATCTACGACGCGCTGCTCGCCCGGCTCGCCGCCGAGGTCGAGAAGTAGCCCCCCAAGGTCCAAACATCCAGGGGCCGTTGTGCCCCTCACCGGTTCGGGTGATCTCCGTACGGTTCGCTCCTGTGCCGTAACTCGTCGCGCTTGCTCGTAGTTGTCGCTTTTACGCGGGAATGGTGCGGCAGCGCGACGAGGGGAGCGGTAGGTGGGCGGGATCACTCTGGCGCAGGACGAACCGGCGGTGGCACCTCCCGAACCCCCCTCCCCGCCACCGGCACCGGCCGCCGAACTGAGCCCGCGCAGAGTGCGGTTGGTCTTCCTCGCGCTCATGCCGGCCCTGCTCCTCGCCGCCCTGGAGCAGATGATCGTCGCCACCGCGCTCCCGAAGATCGTCGGTGAGCTGCATGGCCTGGACCGGATGTCCTGGGCGATCACCGCCTACCTGCTCACCGCGACCGTCGGACTGCCGGTCTACGGCAAGCTCGGTGACCTGCTCGGCCGCAAGGGCGTCTTCCAGTTCGCGATCGTCGTCTTCGTCGCCGGCTCCGCGCTCGCGGGCCGGGCGCAGACCATGGACCAGCTGATCGCGTTCCGTGCCCTCCAGGGCGCCGGTGCCGGCGGCCTCATGATCGGTGTCCAGGCGATCATCGCGGACATCGTGCCCGCCCGGCAGCGGGGCCGCTACCTGGGCCTGATCGGCGCCGCCTTCGGACTCGCCTCCGTGGCCGGCCCCCTGCTCGGCGGTTACGTCACCGACCATCTCTCCTGGCGCTGGTGCTTCTACGTCAACGTGCCCTTCGGCCTGGTCACCCTGGCCGTCGTCGGCGTCGCGCTGAAGCTGCCGAAACCGGCGGGCAAGGCCCGGCTGGACCTCCTCGGCGCGCTGTTGCTGACCGCCGCCTCCACCTGCCTGGTCCTGCTGACCAGTTGGGGCGGCACGGAGTACGCCTGGGACTCGCGCGTGATCCTCGGCCTCGGCGCGGGAGCGGCCGTGGCGACCGTCCTCTTCCTCGTCGCCGAACACTTCGCCGCCGAACCCCTCATCCCGCTGCGGCTGTTCAGGGACTCCGTCTTCAACGTCACCGGCCTGGTCGGCCTGGTGACCGGAGCCGGGCTGTTCGGCGCCGCCAGCTATCTGCCGACCTACCTCCAGATGGTCGACGGGGTCTCCGCCACCGAGTCGGGCCTGCTCATGCTGCCCATGACGGCCGGCATCGTCGGCGCCTCGGTCATCGCCGGACAGCTCATCAGCCGCACCGGCCGCTACAAGGCCTACCCGATCCTCGGCTGCGCCCTCTCCGCCATCGGCATGTGGCTGCTCTCCCGCCTCGACACCGACACGCCCCGGCTGCACTACGGCATCTGGACGGCCGTCCTCGGCGCCGGCATCGGCATGGTGATGCCGGTGCTGATCCTCGCCGTGCAGAACTCCGTCCGTCCCGGCGACCTGTCCACCGCCACCAGCGCCAACAACTACTTCCGGCAGATCGGCGGCAGCGTCTCGGCCGCCCTCTTCGGCACGTTCCTCGCCGGCCGGCTCACCGACGCCCCGGCCCACCACCTGCCCAGGCGCGCGGGCGACCGGCTCCCCGACCCCGAGTCCCTCACCCCGCAGCTCGTGCACGCCCTGCCCCCGGGGCTGCGCGACGGCTACATCGGGGCGTACGCCGACGCCATGCCGCGGATCTTCCTCCACCTGGTGCCGGTGCTGGCCCTCGGGCTGGTCATCGCCCTCTTCCTCAAGGAGAAACCCCTGGTGTCCCACCACGCATCCGTCACCGACCCGGACACGGAGCCGGGGAGCACCTCCATTCCGCAGGCCCGCGCTCCGCACACCGCCGGGGTCCCCGTCTGCGGCTCGGTGCAGCACCACGACGGGACCGTCGTGCCCCGCGCGGCCCTCACGCTCATCGACGTCACCGGGCAGCAGACCGGACGCGGCGCGAGCGGCGAGGACGGGCGCTACGCGCTGGCCACCCCGGGTCCCGGCTCGTACGTGCTGATCGCCGCCGCGGGCGGCCACCAGCCGCAGGCGGTCTCCGTGACCGTCGGCGAACGCCCCGTCGAACTGGACATCGTCCTCGGCGGCGCGGGGAACCTCGTGGGCAGCGTGGTCACGGCCGACGGCACCCCCGTACGGGACGCCGGCGTCACCCTCACCAATGTGCACGGCGAGGTCGTGGCCACCACCCGCAGCGGCCGCGACGGCGGCTACGTCATCACCGACCTGGTGGCCGGCGAGTACACCCTCGCCGCCAGCGCCCCCGCCTTCCGCCCGGCCGCGCTGCCCGTCACCGTGCAGGCCGCCCGCGAGACCCGCCGGGACATCGAACTGGCCGGCGGCGCCGTCCTGCGCGGCACCGTCCGGGCGGGCGGCGGCCGGCCCGTGGAGGACGCGCGCGTGACCCTGCTGGACGTCGCCGGCAACGTCGTCGACACCCTCACCACCGGCCCCGACGGCAGATTCCGCTTCATCGACCTGTCCTCCGGCGAGTACACCGTCATCGCCGCCGGTTACCCGCCCGTCGCCACCGTGCTCCAGGTGGCCGGAGGCGGTCGCAGCGAACGGGACCTCCAGCTCGGGCACGAGGACTGAACCGGCCGGACGGTCAGCGGTCCGGGCCGCCCAGCCGGTCGGCCAGGCACGCCAGGTACAGGGCCATGGCCGTCCGGTGCTCGCGCAACGGGCGGCCGGTGAGCTGCTCGATCTTGTTCATGCGGTAGACGACGGTGTTGCGGTGGATGTGCAGCGCCGTCGACGCCCGTACGAGGTTGAAGCCGCTCTCGCACCAGGCGGTGATCGTGTCGCGCAGGACCGGCCAGTCCGGCTGCTCCCGCAGCCGCGCTGCGGTCAGGTCGAGCAGCCGGGTGCGGGCGGACTGGCTCACCGCCGCCAGGAGCTGGTGGACCCGCAGATCGCCGATCGCGTGGACGGTGGAGCCGCCGTCCACCCGGACGCCCAGGCGCAGCGCGTCGCAGGCGTCCTGGTAGGAGTCGTGCAGAGCGCCGACCGACGTGGCCGGTTCGCCGATGCCCGCGCGGGCGGTGAGCCCGTCCTGGGCGGCGATGACGTCCGTGACGCGGCGGCAGTCGGCGGCCGGGGCGTCCGCCGGGGCCCGGGCCGGGAGCCGGTGCAGGACGCCGATCCAGCCGGGAGCCGTGCCGGCGACGATGTCCTGCGGGTCGGCGAAGACGTCGCGGACCGTCCGCAGCAGCTCCGAGCGGACCAGCGCCACGTCCCGGGCCCGGCCGCCCCGACGGGCGCCCGGGTCGGGCACGGTCACCTCGAAGGCCACCGCGACCCGGCGCAGCCGCAGGTCGAAGCCGAGGTCGGCGGCCCGGAACAGCAGCAGGTCCCCCTCCACGACCAGCGGGTCGTACGCGGCGATGTCGGTGAGCAGTTTCTCGGCCGCCCGCTCGGCGAGCAGCCGCGAGCGCAGCATCACCGACTCCCGGATCAGGATCTCCGTCTGCCGCTTCACCAGCAGTCCGAAGCGGCCCACCTGCGCCGGGGTGCCGGTGATCCCGACGGTCCCCACCGCCCGTCCGTCCGTGACCAGGGGCAGGGTGATCCCGGGCCGGACCCCGCGCAGCGACTGGGCCTGAGAGGCGTTGTGCGTGGCGGGTTCCTTGGTGCGGACGACCTCGACGGACGCCTCGTGGAAGGTGCCCACGCGGCTGCTGTCGCCGCTGCCGATGACCATGCCCTCCGCGTCGGTGATCAGCACGTTGAAGCCGATGACCGCGGAGGTGTCCCCGGCGATCTCCTGCGCGAGTGACGGGCTCAGCATGGGCGATTCCTCCCGCCAGGGGCGGTCCGGGTTGGACGCACCGTACAGGGGAGGCAGGGATCGCGGCGACAAGTTCGTACGAAGTGAACGGTGACGCGTGGCGGGCCTGTGCCTAGCGTATGGGCCTCATCACCTCCCCGCCGGGAGCACAGTGTCCGGTGAATCGGCGGGATCCTTCAGCACCGAGACGGAAGGCCCGAGCCGATGATCCGTGCGCGCTCGCTCGCTCTCGCTTTGTCCGCGATGCTCCTGATGTCCACCGCCGCCTGCGGCTCGGGCGGGGACGACGCCCCGAAGAACGTGTCCGCCGAGACCGCCGCGCTCGGCACCCTCACGCCCGGCGTCCTCAAGGTCGCCGTCCAGCCCTACGCCCCGTACACCAGCGTCCAGGGCGGGAGAATCGTCGGACTCGACGGCGACATCCTCGCCTACGCGGCCAAGAAGCTGGGCCTGAAGGTCGAGCCGGAGGTGACGGACTTCGCCGGCATGCTCGCCGGGGTGCAGTCCCGCCGGGTCGACATCACCGTCGGCGGCGTCGCCTGGTCCGCCGACCGGCAGAAACAGGGGCTGTTCACCGATCCGCCCTACTACTCGCCCCCGGCGATGGCCGTCCGCAGCGGCAAGACGTACAAGACGGTCGGGGACCTGGAGGGCCTGAACCTGGGCACGGTCGAGGGCTACGTCTGGGTCAAGTCCATCCAGGCCGTGCCCGGAGCCAAGCTGCACGCCTACCCCGACGCCAACGGTGTCTTCGACGACCTGGGCGCGGGCCGGGTCGACGTCGGCTTCCTCGACCCGCTGATCATCATCGCGGCGCAGAAGCAGCGTCCGGAGCTGAAGATCGACACCCAGTACCTGACGCCGCCGACCGCCGCGCAGGTCGAGGCCAAGCCCGCCTACGCGTACTTCCAGCCGTACCAGACCGGCTTCTACCTGCCGAAGAAGGCCACCAAGCTGGAGCGGGCGATCTCCGCGCAGATCGACGCCATGTACAGGAACGGCGAGCTGGACAAGCTCGTCCGCAAGTACGGCGGCGACCCGAAGCAGTTCCTCGTGCCCGCAGCCGATGTCGCCACGGCCCGCCGCGGCGTGGACCGTCCCAAGAACTGGACGCCCCCGTCCCTCGCCCAGTGAAAGCAGCCGCCATGTCCGGTCTCTTCGAGGTCCCCTGGTCCGACTACCGGCCCGATCTCATCTCCGCGCTCGGGCGCACCGTGTCCTACACGGTCGTCAGCTTCTCGGGAGCGGTGTTCCTGGGCCTCGCCGTGGCGCTGCTCCGGCTCAGCAGGGCCTGGCCGGCGCGCGCCCTCGCCGCCGTCTACACCGAGGTGTTCAAGAATGTCCCGCTGCTCGCCATCATCTTCCTTACCTACTTCGGCCTCGCCTCGGCCGGGATCCGGCTGGACGTGTTCACGGCCGGCTGCCTCAGCCTGATCGTCTTCTACGCCGCCTATCTGTCCGAGATCTTCCGTGCCGCGATCAGCGGCGTGCACACCGGGCAGACCGAGGCCGGCGAGGCGCTGGGGATCGGCAGGACCGGTATCTTCGGCCACATCGTGCTCCCGCAGGCCCTCCGGCTGGCGCTGCCCGGCACCAACACCATGCTCGTCGACCTGCTCAAGTCCACCTCGCTGCTGGTCACCGTCTCCGCCGCCGAGCTGATGTCCGAGGGGCGGCTCATCACCTCGGCGACCTTCCGGGCCCTGGAGGTGTACCTGGTCATCGCGGCGATCTACTTCGCCCTGTGCTACCCGCTGTCCCAACTGCTGCTGCTCCTGGAGCGGAAGGTCCGGTCGGGAGTCCCCCTGTCGCCGTGGCGCCGGCGGCGCCTGCGGGCGGCCCGTGCCCTGCTCGCCGCCGAGCCGGCCGCCGCCGTTCCCGTGAAGGAGATGTCCGCATGACCGAGTCAGTGGCCGCGGCGACGCCCGCCGCCCCGGCCTCCTCCCAGGCCGTCATACGGATCGAGGGGCTGTGCAAGTCCTTCGACGGCCGGCTCGTCCTCGACCGGGTGAACCTGGAGGTCGGCCGGGGCAGCATCGTCAGCGTCATCGGGCAGAGCGGGGGCGGGAAGACGACCTTGATGCGCTGCGTGAACCTGCTGGAACGCCCGGACCAAGGCATGGTCGAGGTCGCCGGGGAGACCGTCCACCAGGGGGGCCGCATGGTCTGCCGCGACCTGCCCCGGCTGCGCCGCACGGTCGGCATGGTCTTCCAGCGGTTCCATCTGTTCCCGCACCTGACCGCCGTGGAGAACGTGGTGCTCGCGCAGCGCAAGGCGGGCGTGCCCGAGCCGCAGGCCCTGGAGCGGGCCGTGGCGCTGCTGCGGCGCGTCGGGGTGGCCCACCGCGCCCTCGCCCGGCCCGAGCAGCTCTCCGGCGGCGAACAGCAGCGCGTCGCCATCGCGCGGGCCCTCGCCCTCAGGCCCGAGGTGCTGCTCTTCGACGAGCCCACCTCCTCCCTGGACCCCGAGGCGACCCGCGAGGTGCTGAGCGTGATGCGCGAACTGGCCGCCGACGGGATGACGATGCTGCTCGTCACCCACGAACTGCCCTTCGCCCGGGAGGTGTCCGACCACGTCGTGTTCGTCGACGGCGGCCGGATCGTGGAGGAGGGCCGGCCCGAGGACGTCCTGGACGCCCCCGCCGAGGCCCGCACCAGGGAGTTCCTCGCGTCGTACGGGAACGCGTCGTGAGCGCCGTGGCGGGTCCCGTCGTCGTGGTGGGCGGCGGCGTGGTCGGGCTGTGCACGGCCTACTACCTGGCCGCCGCGGGGCTGCCGGTGGAGGTGGTCGAGCGGCGCCGGCTGGGGTCCGGGGCGTCGAGGGGCAACGCCGGCTGGGTCTGCCTCAGCCATTCGACGCCGGTGCCGGCCCCGGGCGTGGTGCGCTACGCCCTGCGCTCACTCGGCCGTCCCGACTCCCCGCTGTACCTGCGGCCGCTTCCGGACCCGGCGTTCGTGCGGTGGCTGTGGCGGTTCTGGCGCAGCAGCACCCCGGCCGTCTTCCGGCGCGGCTACTCGGCGATCGCCGAGCTGAACCGCGAGACCTTCGGCCTGTTCGACGGGCTGCGCGATTCCGGGGTGGACACGACGCTGACCCGGCCCGGGATGGTGCACGCCTTCCTGTCGCCGGCCGAGGCCCGGCACCACCTCGCGCTCCAGCGGGAGATGTCGCACGGGCACTACCCCGTGCCCGACGACGTCGTCACGGGCGCCGAGGCCCACCTGCTGGACGAGGCGCTGTCCCCGGCCGTGCGCGCGGCCTACCTCGTGGCGGGGGAGGGGGTGGTCGACCCGGAGGCGTTCGCGCGTGCCCTGGGCGAGGCGCTGGCCGCCGCGGGTGTGAAGATCCACGAGAACGCCGAGGTCACCGGGTTCCGGTCGGCGGGCGGCCGGGTCACCGCCCTGCGCACCGCCGACAGCGAACTGCCCTGCGCGGCGGTCGTCGTCGCCGCCGGCATGCGCTCGCCGGATCTGCTCGGGCTCCTGGGGCACCGTCTGCCGCTCCAGGCCGGCAAGGGCTACAGCTTCTCCGTGGACCTGGATCCGGCGCCCCGGCACACGCTGTACTTCGGCGAGCGCCGGGCCGTCGCCTCCCCGATCGGCGGCACCACGCGGATCGGCGGCACGATGGAGCTCAGCGGCAACAACAACCGCCTCGACTGGCGCCGTATCGTCGCGGTCGCCCTCGCGAGCCGGCACTATCTGGGCCGCTGGTTCGACGACCCGGACGACCTGGTCGGCCTGATCCGGGACCCCTGGGTCGGCGGGCGGCCGTTCCTCCCCGACGGGCTGCCGGTGATCGACCGCGTCCCGGGCCACGACAACGCCTTCGCGGCGACCGGCCACGGCATGCTCGGGGTCACCCTGGGCCCGGTCACCGGGCACCGGCTCGCCGAGTACGTCGTCACCGGGCGGCGGCCCGAGGCCCTCGTGCCCTTCGGTTTCGACCGGCTGCGGAGCTGAGCGCGACGCGGTCTGGTGAACGGGGTTTTTGTCGGTGTACGGTCATGCCGCCCGGTCCGTGCACCTGCCTCGTCCCCCGGAGGACAGTCATGCCGATGCCCTGGTTACGGATGCTGGTCGCGTCGACGGCCGCGCTGGTGCTGGCCGGCCCGCCCGCGGTCGCCACCGCCGCCCCGCCGGACAAGGACGGCGTGCGCGCGAGCGTGCACACCGCCGGGCGGGTCAAGGACGCCGGGGACGTGCTCCAGTACAGCTGGCCCGGCGTGTACTTCGAGGGCCGCTTCCGCGGCACCGGCGTGGGCGTCGTGCTCGACGACCCGGCCGCCGACTACGACGTCCAGATCGACGGAGCCACCGTCGCGACGCTCGTCACGCCGGGCCGGACCACCCACTGGATCAACGGCCTGCGCGACGGGGTGCACACCGTCCGGCTCGTCAAGCGCAACGACACCCCCTGGAGCACCAGCTCGTTCGGCGGCTTCGTCGCCGCGCCCGGCGGCGCCGTCCTCACCCGGCCGGCCGCGCGCAGCCGCCAGATCGAGTTCGTCGGCGACTCCCTCACGGTGGGCTACGGCAACCTCTCGACCTCCCGCGACTGCACCGGCGAGCAGGTCGCGCGCACCACGAACACCGACGTCAGCTACGGCGCCCTCACCGCCCGGCGGCTGCGCGCCGACTACCAGATCAACGCGTACTCGGGCCTGGGGATGGTCCGCAACTACAACGGCGGCACGCCGGAGGTGAACTACCGCACCTTCTACGACCGCGCGCTGCTGAACGTGCCCGGCGACGTCTGGCACAACCCGGGCACCTGGCGGCCGCAGTTGGTGGTGGTCCACCTCGGCACCAACGACTTCTCGACCCCCGTGGGCCCGGGCGAGCCCTGGACCGAGGAGAGCCTCGCCGCCGCCTACCGGAGCGCCTACAGCGGCTTCCTCCAGAAGCTGCGCACGCGCTACGGGCCCGGGACGACCATCCTGGCCGTCGGCGCCGGCCCGTTCGCCGGACACGTCCAGCAGGTGGTCGAGGAACGCACGGGCGCGGGCGACCGCCGGGTCCGCTACTGGCGCCTGGACGACACCGGCCTGGACTACACGGGCTGCCACTGGCACTACTCGGCCCATGACGACCGCCTGATCGCCGACCGGCTCACCTCGTTCATCACCGACCTGCCCATACGGTGGTGACATGTCGTAGCCGGTTCCGCCCGCAGCGCGTAACGTGACGAACCATGAAGATCTCCATCCGGGGGGACGGCTCGTCATGAGAATCCTCATCAGCGCCGACATGGAGGGCGCCACCGGCGTCACCTGGCCCGATGACGTGCTGCCGGGTGCCTCGCAGTGGGAACGCTGCCGCTCGCTCTTCACCTCCGACGTCAACGCCGCCGTCCTCGGCTTCTACGACGGCGGCGCCGACGAGGTGATCGTCAACGAGGCGCACTGGACCATGCGCAATCTGCTGCTGGAGCAGCTGGACGAGCGGGCCCAGCTGCTCACCGGGCGGCACAAGGCGCTGTCCATGGTGGAGGGTGTGCAGCACGGCGACGTGGACGGCATCGCGTTCGTCGGCTACCACGCGGGCGCCGGCATGGAGGGCGTCCTCGCGCACACCTACCTCGCGAACCAGATCACCGGCGTGTGGCTGAACGACGTCCCCGCGAGCGAGGGGCTGCTCAACGCCCGGGTCGTCGCCGAGTTCGGGGTGCCGGTGGTGCTGGTCACCGGGGACGACGTCGCCTGCGAGGACGCGCTCGGGTACGCGCCCGAGGCGCTGAAGGTCGCCGTGAAGGACCACGTCTCGCGGTACGCGGCCGTGTGCCGTACGCCCGCCAGGACCGCTGCCGACATCCGGGCGGCGGCCAAGGAGGCGGCTTCACTGGCGGTGCGTCACGAACCCGTGCACGGCGGGCCGTTCACCGTCGCCGTCGAGTTCGACGCCGAGCACCTGGCCATGGCCGCCACCGTCGTGCCGGGTGTGGAGAGGATCGGGCAGCGGAAGGTGGCGTACACGAGCGAGACCATGTACGAGGGCATCCGGGCCTTCAAGGCGGTCACCACGATCGTCTCGGCCGCGGTGGAGGAGCAGTATGGCTGAGCAGGCGGACGGGCAGGCGCTGGAGGAGGTCGTGACGTTCACGTCCGACCTGATCCGGATCGACACCACCAACCGGGGCGGGGGCGACTGCCAGGAGCGGCCCGCCGCCGAGTACGCCGCCGCTCGGCTCGCCGAGGCCGGAATCGAGCCGACGCTCCTGGAGCGCACCCAGGGCCGCACCAACGTCGTCGCCCGCGTCGAGGGCACCGACCCCTCGGCCGACGCGCTGCTGCTCCACGGCCATCTGGACGTCGTACCCGCCGAGGCCGCCGACTGGAGCGTGCACCCGTTCTCCGGGGAGATCCGCGACGGGGTCGTCTGGGGACGCGGCGCCGTCGACATGAAGAACATGGACGCGATGATCCTCGCCGTGCTCCGCGGCTGGGCACGCCAGGGCGTCCGCCCCCGGCGGGACATCGTCGTCGCGTTCACCGCCGACGAGGAGGCCAGCGCCGAGGACGGCTCCGGGTTCCTCGCCGACGAACACGCCGCGCTGTTCGAGGGCTGCACCGAGGGCATCAGCGAGTCGGGGGCCTTCACCTTCCACGACGGCGCCGGACGGCAGATCTACCCCCTCTCGGCCGGTGAGCGGGGCACCGCCTGGCTGAAGCTCACCGCACGCGGCCGGGCCGGACACGGCTCCAAGGTGAACAAGGACAACGCGGTCACCCGCCTCGCCGCCGCGATCACCCGGATCGGCGAGCACGAGTGGCCGCTGCGGCTGACCCCGACCGTGCGCGCCGCGCTCACCGAACTCGCCGCGCTGTACGGCATCGAGCCCGACCTGACCGACGTGGACCGGCTGCTCGACAAGCTCGGACCGGCCGCCCGGCTGGTCGAGTCGACCCTCCGCAACAGCGCCAATCCGACCATGCTGGACGCCGGTTACAAGATCAACGTGATTCCCGGGGAGGCCGTGGCGCATGTGGACGGCCGGTATCTGCCCGGCGGTGAGGACGAGTTCCGCGACACCCTCGACCTGCTCACCGGGCCGGACGTGGACTGGGAGTTCCACCACCACGAGGTGGCCCTCCAGGCGCCGGTGGACTCGGCGACGTTCGCCCGGATGCGCGCCGCCGTCGAGGAGTTCGCCCCGGAGGGGCACGTGGTGCCGTACTGCATGTCCGGCGGCACGGACGCCAAACAGTTCTCCCGCCTCGGCATCACCGGCTACGGCTTCACACCGCTGAAGCTGCCGGAGGGCTACGACTACAACGCCATGTTCCACGGCGTCGACGAGAAGGTGCCCGTCGAGGCACTGCACTTCGGCGTCCGCGTGCTCGACCGGTTCCTGCGCACGGCCTAGGGGGGTGGGGGAGACGGTGCGGACGCTGCCGTACGGGGCGTGGCCCTCGCCCATCGACGCGGCCCTGGCCGCCGCGCACGACGGGCACCCCGAGTACGTGGAGTTCGTCGGCGACGAGGTGTGGTGGACCGAGCCGCGCCCCGCCGAGGGCGGAAGGCGCACCCTGGTGCGGCGGCTCGCCGGGGGCACGGAGGAGTCGCTGCTGCCCGCGCCGTGGAACGTGCGCAGCCGGGTCATCGAGTACGGCGGACATCCCTGGGCCGCCCTCCCGGGGGAGAACGGCCCGCTGGTGGTCTTCGTGCACTTCGCCGACCAGCGGCTGTACCGGTACGAGCCCGGCGGCGAGCCGCGTCCGCTCACGCCCCTGTCCGACGTGGGCGCGGGCCTGCGCTGGGCCGAGCCGCGACTGCGGCCCGAGCGGGGCGAGGTGTGGTGCGTACTGGAGGAGTTCACCGGGCCCGGGCCCGCCGATGTGCGCCGCGTCCTGGCCGCCGTACCGCTGGACGGCTCCGCCGCCGATGACCGGGACGCCGTACGCGAACTCACCGACGACCGGCACCGCTTCGTCACCGGGCCGAAGCTGTCGCCCGACGGGCGGCGGGCGGCCTGGCTGGCCTGGGACCATCCGCGCATGCCCTGGGACGGCACCGAACTGCTCCTCGCCGACGTCGGCCCCGACGGCACCCTGCGCGGTGCCCGGACCGTCGCCGGCGGGCCCGGCGAGTCCATCGCGCAGGCCGACTTCACCCACGACGGCCGCCTGCTGTACGCGAGCGACCGCAGCGGCTGGTGGAACCTCCACCTCGACGGGGAGCCGCTGTGCGGGCGGGAGGAGGAGTTCGGCGGGGCCCTGTGGACGCTGGGCATGCGATGGTTCGCGCCGCTCGACAGCGGCCTGATCGCCGTCGTGCACGGCCGGGGCGCCACCGCCCTCGGGATCCTGGACCCGGAGACCGGCGAGGTCGTCGACGCGGCCGGGCCCTGGACCGAGTTCGCGCCCACCCTGGCGGCCCACGGTGAGCAGGTCGTCGCCGTCGGGGCCAGCCCGCGCAGCGCCTACGAGGTCGTCGAGCTGGACACTCGCACCGGCCACGCCCGCGTCATCGGCGCCGAGCACGACGACGCAGTCGACCCCGCGTACTACCCCGAGCCGCAGATCCGCACCTTCACCGGGCCCGACGGACGCGACATCCACGCCCACATCTACCCGCCGCACCACCCCGGCTGCGTCGCCCCCGGTGACGAGCTGCCGCCGTACGTCGTCTGGGCGCACGGCGGGCCCACCGCCCGCGCTCCGCTCGTGCTCGACCTGGAGATCGCCTACTTCACCTCGCGCGGCATCGGCGTCGCCGAGGTCGACTACGGCGGCTCCACCGGATACGGCCGGGCGTACCGCGAGAGGCTGCGCGAGCAGTGGGGCGTGGTCGACGTCGAGGACTGCGCCGCCGTCGCCCTGGCCCTCGCCGACGAGGGCACCGCCGACCGCGACCGGCTCGCCGTCCGGGGCGGCAGCGCGGGCGGCTGGACCGCGGCCGCCTCGCTCACCACGACCGACGTGTACGCCTGCGGCACGATCAAGTACCCCATCCTCGACCTCACCGGCTGGGGCACGGGTGAGACCCACGACTTCGAGTCGCGGTACCTGGAGAGCCTGATCGGGCCGCTCGCCGACGTACCCGCGCGCTACACGGAGCGCTCGCCCGCCACCCACGCCGACCGCCTGAACGTGCCGTTCCTGCTGCTCCAGGGCCTGGACGACGTGATCTGCCCGCCCGTCCAGTGCGAGCGGTTCCTGGCCGAGCTGGGGGACCGGCCGGTGCCGCACGCCTACCTCGCCTTCGAGGGGGAGGGGCACGGGTTCCGGCGGGCGGAGACCATGGTGCGCGCCCTGGAGGCCGAACTCTCCCTGTACGCCCAGGTGTTCGGACTGAACCCGCCCGGCGTCCCGACCCTGGAGCTCAAGAAGTGAGACCTCTGTTGCGACCGCCCCGACTCGCCCCCGGCGCCCGCGTGGCCGTCGTCGCGCCCAGCGGGCCCGTGCCCGAGGAGCGGCTCCAGGCCGGGCTCGACGTCCTGCGCGGCTGGGACCTCGACCCCGTGGTGGCACCGCACGTGCTCGGCCGTCACAGGGAGTTCGACTACCTTGCCGCCACGGATGCCCAGCGGGCCGCCGACCTCCAGAACGCCTGGTGCGACCCGGCCGTCGCCGCCGTGCTGTGCGCCCGGGGCGGATACGGGGCGCAGCGCATGCTGGACCTGCTCGACTGGGAGGCGATGCGAGCGGCGGGCCCGAAGGTGTTCGCCGGGTTCAGCGACATCACCGTCCTGCACCAGGCGTTCGCCACCCGCCTGGGACTGGTCACCCTGTACGGCCCGGCGGCGGCCGGCGTCGACTTCCTCAAGCACGGCCGCGCGCAGGAGCATCTGCGGGCCACCCTCTTCGACCCCGAGTCCGTGCGGACCGTCACCGCCGTGTCCCCGGGCGGCACCGCGCTGGTGCCCGGACGGGCCCGGGGCGTCACCCTGGGCGGCTGCCTCAGCCTGCTCGCGAGCGACCTCGGCACCCCGCACGCCCTCCCCGGCGCCCGGGGCGGGCTGCTGCTCATCGAGGACGTGGGCGAGAGCCCGTACCGCGTCGACCGGTATCTGACCCAACTCCTGCGCACCGGCTGGCTGGACGGGGTCGCCGGGCTCGTGCTCGGCTCCTGGGCGGCGTGCGGCCCGTACGAGGAGCTGCGCGCGGTGCTCGCCGACCGGCTCGGCGGCCTCGGCGTCCCGGTCGTGGAGGAGTTCGGGTTCGGGCACGGTGAGGGCGCGCTGACGATGCCGCTCGGCGTCCCGGCCGAACTGGACGCCACCGCAGGCACATTGACGTTCGACGCGCCGGCCCTGAGCTGAGCGTTCCGCTGCTGAAACCCTGTCAAGAAACCCCCGTTTCGGTGATTGACGCCCCTTGACACGTGTCACACCATGACTACCGACCAGTACCTACTGGTCGGTATCCGGGTTGTCCATGTTGTTGCCGTTGTCGTCGTTGCCGTCACCCCTCACCGTGGAGGTCCGTGTGTCCCGACGCGTGCCCAGATCCCGCGCACCCCTCGCTCTCGCTCTGGGCGCCGCGCTGGCCGCCCCCCTCGTCCTCACCCCACCGGCCTTCGCGGCCGACCCCTACAGCGTCACCCCGCTGAAGTTCACCGTCCAGGCCGGCGGCCGCTCCTGCACCGTCGACGCCGACCTGTACCGCCCCGCGGGCGTGGACCGGGACCACCCGGCGCCCGCCGTGCTCGGCACGAACGGCTTCGGCGGCAGCAAGTCCGACGGCTCGACGGACGCCATCGGCAAGGCCTTCGCCCGGCGGGGCTACGTCTCCCTCGTCTACTCCGGGCTCGGCTTCGGCCGCAGCGGCTGCCTCGTCTCCCTCGACGACCCGGACATCGACGGCGCCGCCGCCTCACGGCTCGTCGACTTCCTGGGCGGCAAACGCGCCGCCGACGACGGCACCACCGCCGACTTCGTCACCCTCGACGCCCCCGGCGACCCGAGCGTCGGCATGATCGGCGGCTCCTACGGCGGCGCCGTCCAGCTCGCCACGGCCTCCGTCGACCACCGCCTCGACGCGCTCGTCCCCATGATCACCTGGCACGACCTCGCCTACGCGCTGGACCCCAACAACGCCGTCGGCAGCGCCGGCGTCCCCGGCGTCTTCAAATGGCAGTGGACCAACGGCTTCTACCTCATCGGCGAAGGCCAGCCGCTGCTCCAGCCCAGCCTCGACCCCTCCCGCGTCAATTCCCTGGCCTGCCTGCACTTCGTCACCCAGGCCTGCCGGACCATCCACACCCTCAACTCCGGCAGCTACCCCGCCGACCGGACCGCCGAGCTGCTCGCCTTCGCCCGCCGCGTCTCCCCGGTGTCGTACCTGCACCGCGTCAAGGCGCCCACCCTGCTGGTCCAAGGGCAGGCCGACACCCTCTTCAACCTCAACGAGGCCACGGCGACCTACCGGACGCTCCGGGCCCAGGGCACCCCCGTGAAGATGATCTGGCAGTCCTGGGGCCACAGCGCCGGCCTCACCGGCCCGGCCACCGGAGAACTCGACCTGTCCCGGGGCAACCTGGACACCAGCTACGTCGGCCGGCGCATCCTCGCCTGGTTCGACCGCCACCTGCGAAAGCAGACGCACGTCGACACGGGACCGGCCTTCGCCTACTACCGCGACTGGGTGACCGACCCGCACCGCACCTACGCCACCGCCGACCGCCTCCCCAGGCTCAACCGCACGCTGTACCTCTCCGGGGACGGCAAGCTCGTCGACAACCGCAACAAGGTGGCCCGCGGCACTCGTGGTTACACCAACCGGCTGATCCCCACGAGCCATTCGGAGAGCTCACTGGCCGGACTCATCGGGCTGCAGGACCCACCCCCGCACGACACGAAGGGCACCTACCTCGACTGGACCAGCAAGCCGCTGGAACGCCCCCTCGACGTCGTCGGCGCGCCCCGGGCCACACTCAGGGTGCACTCCCCGAAGGCCGAGCGCACGCAGCACTCCGGCGACGCGGCCGACAAGCTCGTCCTCTTCGCCAAGATCTACGACGTCGCCCCCGACGGCACCCGCACCCTCGTGCGCCGTCTGGTCGCACCGGTCCGGGTACCGGACGTGACGAAGAGCTTCACCGTCACCCTCCCCGGGGTCGTGCACCGGTACGAGACCGGGCACCGGCTGCGGTTCGTGATCGCGGCGAGCGACGACGCCTACTTCGGCAACCGGGGGATCAAGCCGGTGACCGTGGTCAGCGGACCCCGCGAGCCCGGCGTGCTCCACCTGCCGGTCGCCGGGTCCTGAGGCCGCCGGGTTCTGAAGGGACACCGCCGGCGCGGTTACTGTGGCGGGGTGCCGCACAACGCATCCCGCTACCTCGCCGAAGGCCCCCGGGTGGGCATACGCCCCTTCACCCACGCGGACGGTGCCGAGTTCACCGCCCGCGCCCGTCAGAGCAAGGACCTGCACCAACCCTGGCTCTTCCCGCCCGACAGCGTACCGGCGTACCGCGCGTACGCGGCCCGGCTGATCGAGGACCCGTCGAAGGCAGGCTTCCTGGTCTGCGAGAAGGGCGACGGGTCCATCGCCGGGTTCATCAACATCAACAACATCGTCGAGGGCGGCTTCCAGTCCGGGGCGCTGGGCTACGGCGCCTTCGCGCACGCCGCCGGGCGGGGGCTGATGCGCGAAGGGCTGGACCTCGTGGTGCGGTACGCGTTCGGGCGGATGCGGCTGCACCGGCTGGAGATCAACGTCCAGCCCGCGAACGCCGCGTCGATCGCCCTGGCCCGCGGCAGCGGATTCCGCCTGGAGGGCTTCTCGCCGAACATGCTCTTCGTCGACGGAGCCTGGCGCGACCACCAGCGCTGGGCGATCACCGCCGAGATGATCCAGGAGCCGGGGCGGCGTTGAACCGGGCCCCGGCCGGGATCACGCCTGGCGGTCCACGTACTCGTAGACCGACCCGTCCGGATGCAGGGCGATCAGGTTGCGGCCCGCCGGTGAGGCGATGGGGCCCGCGACGATGTGGGCGCCCAGCTCGGTCAGCACCTTGTGCGTCTCCTCGACGTCCGTCACGGCGATCGTCGCGGCCACCTTGCGCAGCAGCTCCAGTTCGGCCGGGGGAGCGCTCATCAGCAGGAAGCAGCCGATCGCCGCCACCTGGACACCGCCCCGTTCGAAGCGCTGGGCTCTGCCGCCCGCCAGCCGCTCGTAGAAGGGAATCGCGGTCTCGAGGTCGTCGACGCAGACGCGCAGTGTGGCACCCAGAAT
This sequence comes from Streptomyces africanus, assembly GCF_002150735.1. Classification (GTDB taxonomy): domain Bacteria; phylum Actinomycetota; class Actinomycetes; order Streptomycetales; family Streptomycetaceae; genus Streptomyces; species Streptomyces africanus. The sequence goes on along the minus strand of NZ_MUKA01000069.1, from coordinate 5,751 downwards.
CTCCATGACGACGAGCCTAGTTACGCACCAGGGGGCGAGGGTACCCGGCCGGGTATGAAGCCGCTGGATCACCTGGAGCATCTGGACAAGCATCTGGTCGACGAGCTGGCACAGGTGGCGCGCGAGACCGTCCGGGACGAACTGCGGGAGCAGACGCGCAGGCAGCGCCGCAAGGCGATGCTGTACGCCGCGTCCGGCGCCCTCGCCCTGTACGCGGGCGCGGCCCTCGCGCTCGCCGTGGGACTGGCCCTCGCCCTCGGCCTGCCCGACTGGGCCGCCGCGCTGATCACCGCCGTGATCCTGGGCGCCCTGGCATACGTGTTGCGCGGCATGGCCCGCCCGTCCGCGTCCCGCCCGGGCCCGGCGCACGCGGCCGGGATGACGCCGGGACACGAGAGCACCGGCCCGGGCGCCGGGATGCCCGGCGGTGTGCCGCCCGTGCCGCCGGCCCCGCCCGCCGCCGGCCCCGTCGCCGGCGCCGCCGGCGGGCCCGCCCCGGGCGTGGTGCCCCCGCGGCCGGCGGACGACCCCGATGTGCCTCCCCGTAGGGCGTGATACGACATGCGCACGACACAGACCCCGAACGGCCGCGTCGTCGTGGTGACCGGAGCCAGCGGCGGCGTGGGACGGGCCACGGCCCGCGCCTTCGCCGCCGGAGGCGACCGGGTCGCCCTGCTGGCCCGGGGCACGGAAGGGCTCGCCGCCGCGGCCGACGACGTGCGGCGCGCCGGAGGTGAGGCCCTCGTCATCAGCGCCGACGTCTCCGACGCCAAGGCCGTCGACGACGCCGCCCAGCAGGTCGTCGACACCTTCGGCCCCATCGACGTCTGGGTCAACAACGCCTTCACCGGGGTCTTCGCCCCGTTCACGGAGATCGGCCCCGACGAGTTCCGCCGCGTGACCGAAGTGACCTATCTGGGCTATGTGTTCGGCACCCGGGCGGCCCTGCGCCACATGCTGCCGCGCGACCGCGGCACGATCGTGCAGGTCGGCTCCGCACTGGCCTACCGGGGCATCCCGCTCCAGTCGGCGTACTGCGGGGCCAAGCACGCGATCCAGGGGTTCAACGAGTCCCTGCGCTGCGAACTGCTCCACGAGCGCAGTGGGGTGCGGACGACGATGGTGCAGATGCCCGGCCTCAACACCCCGCAGTTCGACTGGGTGCTGAACCGCATGCGGGGCCGGGCCCGGCCGGTCGCGCCCGTGTACCAGCCGGAGGTCGCGGCCCGGGCGATCGTGTACGCGGCCTCGCACGCCGGGCGCCGGGAGTACTGGGTGGGCGCCTCCACGGCCGCCACGCTCCTCGCCAACGCCGTCGCCCCCGGGCTGCTCGACCGCTATCTGGCGCGCACGGGCTTCGCGTCACAGCAGGACGAGGACCGGCACGACGGGCCGGCCAACCTGTGGGCCCCGGCGGACGGGCGGCAGGGCCACGACTTCGGCGCGCACGGGCGGTTCGACGACGAGGCCGTGCACGACAGCCCGCAGCAGTGGGTCTCGCGGAACCGGCGGCGGATGGGCGCCGCCCTGACCGTGGGGGCGGCGGGTGTCCTGGCCGCCCGCAAGCTGACGGGGCACGCCGGCCGGGGCCGGTAGGCACCCCGGGGGCACACCTCAGTCGGCCTACCGGCTTCAGGCGACCCGGTACTCCGCGACCTCCTGCGTCCGCAGGGTGAGTCCGTGACCCACGCCCTGGGTCGGGCGGACCGTGCCGCCCGTGGGGTCCAGGGCGCCGTCGAAGAACATGTCCTCGATGCGGACGTGGTCGTGGAACCACTCGATGTGCCGGAAGTTGGGGAGCGAGGCGGCTGCCGCCGCGTGGACGTGCGGGGCGCAGTGCGCGGAGACCTCCAGGCCGTGGGCGTGGGCCAGGGCGGCCGCGCGCAGGAACTCGGTCAGTCCGCCGCAGCGGGTCGCGTCGATCTGGAGGCAGTCGACCGCACCGGCCGTGATCATCCGGGCGAAGTAGGGCAGGTCGAAGCCGTACTCCCCGGCCGTCACGTCGCACACCACCGCGTCCCGGACCAGCCTCAGGCCCGTCAGGTCGTCCGAGGACACCGGCTCCTCGAACCAGCCCACGCCGTGCTCGGCGAGGGCGTGTCCGACGCGCACCGCCTGCTTGCGGGTGTAGGCGCCGTTGGCGTCGACGTACAACTCCGCGTCCGGGCCGATGACCTGGCGTGCCGCCCGGACACGGTGCAGGTCGCGGGCCACCTCGCGGCCCCACCCCTCACCGATCTTGATCTTCACGCGCGGGATGTGCTGCCCGTGCACCCAGCCGTTCAGCTGCGCGGCCAGATGCGTGTCGTGGTACGTCGTGAAGCCCCCGCTGCCGTACACCGGCACCTGCTCGCGCCGCACCCCCAGCAGCCGGGCCAGGGGGAGTTCCAGCAGCCGGGCCTTGAGGTCCCACAGGGCGATGTCCAGGGCCGAGATCGCGCACGACGCGATGCCCGGGCGGCCCGCGTTGCGCACCGACCGGCACATCGCGTCGTGCACCGCGGGGATGTCCAGGGCGCTCCTGCCCTCGACCAGCGGGGCGAGTTCGGCGCAGAGGAAGTCACCGACCGCCGCCGGGCCGTACGTCCAGCCCGTGCCGGTCGCGTCGCCCGCCGACACCTCGCAGATCACCACGGTCGTCGAGTCCCAGGCCAGCGTGCCGTCCGCCTCGGGAGCGTCGGTCGGCACCGTGTACACGGACACGGCGGGACGGTGGAGTTCCATCGGATCGCCCCGCCTGCCTCAGACGGCCTGCTGGAGCTGCGGCAGCACCTTCGTGCGATAGAAGTCGAAGAAGCCGCGCAGGTCCGGGCCGATCTGGTTGACGTAGACCCGGTCGAAGCCCGCGTCGGCGAACTGCTTCAGCTCGGCCACGTGCTCGTCCACGTCGTCGCCGCACACCCGGTTCTCCCGCACCATGTCCTCGGTGACCAGCTGCTGCGCCTGCTCGAAGTGCTTCGGGGAAGGCAGCACCTGGCCCAGCTCGCCGGGCAGCTGCTCGTTCGCCCAGAGCCGGTGGACGGTCCGCACGGCTTCGTCCTTGTCGGTGTCGTAGCAGACCTTGGTGCCGCCGCTGACGAGCTTTCCGCCGCCCCCGCCCTTGCGGTACTGCTCCACCATCGCCTCGTCCGGCTCGATGGTGATGTAGCCGTCGCCGACGCGGGAGGCGAGCTGGGTGGCCGCCGGGCCGAAGCCGGAGATGTCGATCGGGATCGGCTCGTCCGGGACCGTGTACAGGCGGGCGTTCTCCACCGTGTAGTGCGGGCCGTGGTGATTGACCTCCTCGCCGGTGAACAGCCGGCGCATCACCTGGATGGCCTCCTCCAGCATGTCCAGCCGGACGTGCGCCGGCGGCCAGTGATCACCCAGGATGTGCTCGTTGAGCGCCTCGCCGGAGCCGACACCCAGCCGGAAGCGGTTCTCCGTCATCACCGCGCTGGTCGCCGCCGCCTGCGCCACCACCGCCGGGTGCATCCGCACGGTCGGGCAGGTCACCGCCGTCTCGACCGGCAGGGACACCGCCTCCGACAGCGCGCCGATCACCGACCACACGAACGGGCTCTGGCCCTGCTCGTCGTTCCACGGGTGGTAGTGGTCCGAGATCCACAGCGCCTGGAATCCGGCCTGCTCGGCCATCCGCGCCTGCTCGATCAGCTCGGCGGGTCCGTACTGCTCGCACGAGAGGAAATAACCGTACTCGGGCATGGGGGAGTGCCTCCGCGACATCGGCGGTCCGTATCCCGCACCGGGTACCCGGGCGCGGGACCGGAAACCGGCGGCGTCCGACCCCGGCGGACGTTTGGGTGCCCTGGCCAGGGGGACGCGGAAGGCTCCCGAGCCACGCGACAGCGCCGGAGGCGAGCGAACCGTGAGTCGACCCCGCATCGTGATCGTCGGTGCCGGTTTCGCCGGGTACCGCACGGCCCGCACCCTGTCCCGGGAGACCCGGGGCCGGGCGCACATCACCCTGCTGAACCCGACCGACTACTTCCTGTATCTGCCCCTGCTTCCCCAGGTCGCCGCCGGTGTCCTGGAACCGCGCCGGGTCACGGTCTCCCTCTCGGACACGCTGCCGGACGTACGGCTGGTGCTGGGCGAGGCCGACCGGGTCGACCTCGACGGACGGACCCTGCACTACACCGGGCCCGAGGGCGACGAAGGCACGCTCGCCTACGACCGGCTGGTGCTCGCCGCCGGCAGCGTCAACAAGCTGCTGCCGATCCCCGGTGTCGCCGAGCACGCGCACGGCTTCCGGGGGCTGCCGGAGGCGCTGTACCTGCGCGACCACGTGACCCGGCAGGTGGAGCTGGCAGCCGCCGACGACGATCCGAAGACGTGCGCCGCCCGGTGCACCTTCGTCGTGGTCGGCGCCGGATACACCGGTACGGAGGTCGCCGCGCACGGGCAGATGTTCACCGACGCGCAGGTCCGCAAGCACCCGCTGCGGCAGGGCATACGACCGCGCTGGATGCTGCTGGACGTGGCGCCGCGGGTGCTGCCCGAGATGGACGAGAGGCTCTCCGCCACCGCCGACCGGGTGCTGCGGCAGCGGGGCGTGGACGTGCGGATGGGCACCTCCGTGAAGGAGGCCACGCACGAGGGCGTCGTGCTGACCGACGGCGAGTTCGTCGAGAGCCGGACGCTGGTGTGGTGCGTGGGCGTACGGCCCGACCCGCTGGTCGAGTCCCTCGGGCTGCCGTTGGAGAAGGGGCGGCTGCTCGTCGACCCGCACCTCCAGGTGCCGGGCCGGCCCGAGCTGTTCGCCTGCGGCGACGTGGCCGCGGTGCCGGATCTGGAGAAGCCGGGGAGCTACACGACGATGACCGCGCAGCACGCCTGGCGGCACGGCAAGGTCGCGGCTCAGAACGTCGCGGCCTCGCTCGGCCTGGGCGGCTCGCGCAAGCCCTACCGCCATCGCGACCTGGGCTTCGTCGTCGACCTGGGCGGTGCGAAGGCCGCCGCCAATCCGCTCGGCGTGCCCCTGTCCGGGGTGCCGGCCGGTGCGGTGGCGCGGGGCTACCACCTCGCCGCGATGCCCGGCAACCGCGTCCGGGTCGCCGCCGACTGGCTGCTGGACGCGGCGCTTCCGCGCCAGGCCGTGCAGTTGGGGCTCGTCCGGTCCTGGTCCGTGCCGCTGGACACGTCCTCGCCGGAGCTGGCCCGGGTGCCGGGCGGGCCGGAGCAGCGGCAGGAGGCGAGCGCCCGGTCGGGGCCGGGGGCGGCGATCGAGGCCGACACGCACGACGGGGGGACCGGCGCCGGCTCCTTGCAGGGCGGTGCCGGAGACGAACCCGCGAAGGGGCACCCCGGATCCGGGCCCGCGCAGCGCCGCTCGGAGGAGCAACTGGCCAAGGGCCGCCCCAGCACCGAACCGACCAGGAACTGGCCGGCCGACGAGCCGGCGAAGGGACCGCTCGGGGGCGGGTCAGGGAAGGGGCAGCTGGGTGGCGAGCCGTCGGAAGTGCGGCAGCGCGGCGCATCCGCCGGCAACCAGCCCGGCGGTGAGCCAGCCATGGGCCAGGCCGCGGGTGAGCCCGTGAAGGGGCAGCCGCGGGGTGAGCCGTCCGGGAACTGGCCGGCGGACGAGCCTGCGAAGGGACCGCTCGGGGGCGAGCCGACGAAGGGGCAGCGGGGTGGTGAGCCTGCCGGGAGCCAGTCTGGTGGTGAGCCTGCCAAGAGCCAGCCCGGCGGTGAGCCTGCCAAGGCCCAGCCCGGCGGTGAGCCCGCCAAGAGCCAGCCCGGCGGTGAGCC
>NZ_MUKA01000516.1 GCF_002150735.1 Streptomyces africanus | reverse complement strand
GACCTGCTCGTCCCCCTGGCCCCCGCACCTCCCGGCATCGCGGCCCATCGCCCGCACCGCGTCGCCGAACTGCTCCCCGTGCTGACCCACCGGGTGGCTCCCACGCGGCTCCTCGGCTCACCCGCCTGAAGCGCCGCGCCCCGAAGCCGTCCGCGTTCCGAAGGTCTCCGCGCCCCGTCGTCGAATTCCCGGCGGCGGGGTCGCGCTTTTTCGTTCCGTCCCCCTTATTCGCTCGTACGAGCACTCAATAGCTCGTACGAGCCGGAATGGATCACCTGCCCGACCTGACTAGCCCCATTCGGCCAGTGCGAACCATCCGAAGTGACAGTCCAGTTGGGGTGAACCGTCCGCGCGGGTGATGCGTCATGAACCTGTGAGAAGCCGTGCCGCGAAATCCCTGCGGATCGACGCCCGTAGGGCAACACTGGGTTCCGACGACTTATCACAACGGGGGGCGGCCATGAACGACACTTCGAGCCGCGGAACAGACACGACAACCGACTCAGCCATCCCATCCACCACGACACATCGAGAGATCCCACCCATGTGCCAGCACCAGACTCCGTGCCCGTCAGCCGAATCCGCCGACCGGGAATCCGCCCGTCTCGTGGCGCACCACCCGGAGCAGGGTTGGAGCCTGCTGTGCAACGGTGTGCTGCTCTTCGAGGACACCGGCGAGCTCCTGCCGGACGGCCGGGTCATCGACCCGCACCGTCCGCTGGCCTCCAGCCAGGTGATGACGGCCGCCTGAGGCCGCCGGGCGGCGTGACCTCCCGCCCGCAGACATGAGGGGCCGGCCGCAGGACACCCTGCGAACCGGCCCCGACGCGTGTCCGGGTGCCGTCACTCACCGTCACCGCCACGAACGGGACGGTACGCCTTCCCACGGATGCCCGTTTTCCGGAAGACTCCTGGAAGTTTCGGGGGCGACCCGTCGACGGAGGTGGGGCAAGTGGCAGCACATGAGGCCGAGGCCGGGGGCAAGGTCACGATCACGGAGATCGCCCGGCAGGCCGGGGTGTCCGTACCGACCGTGTCCCGCGTCGTCAACGGCCGGTCCGACGTGTCGCCGCAGACCCGCGCCCGCGTCGAGGACCTGCTGCGCCGGCACGGCTACCGCAAGCGCCCCGCGGCCCCGGGCACCCGGGCCGGCCTGCTCGACCTGGTCTTCAACAACCTCGACAGCCCCTGGGCCGTCGAGATCATCCGCGGGGTCGAGGAAGTCGCGCACGCCGCCGGGGTCGGCACGGTGGTGTCGGCCATCCACGGACGTTCGGGTGACGCCCGCGAGTGGATGCGCAACCTCCGGGCCCGGGCCTCGGACGGCGTCATCCTCGTCACCTCGGCCCTGGAGCCGACGCTCCACGAGGAACTGCGCATTCTCGGCGTCCCGCTGGTCGTCGTCGACCCGGCGGGCTCGCCCGCCCTGGAGGCCCCCACCATCGGTGCCGCCAACTGGTCGGGCGGCATGGCGGCCACGGAACACCTGCTGTCCCTGGGGCACCGCCGGATCGGCCTGATCGCGGGGCCGCCGCGGCTGCTGTGCTCACGGGCCCGGCTGGACGGCTACCGCGCGGCTCTCGAACGCGCCGGCATCGCGATGGACGAGTCCCTCGTCGTCCCCGGCGACTTCCGCCCCGAGTCCGGCTTCACCGCCTGCGACACCCTGCTCGGCCTGCCCGAGCCGCCGACCGCCGTGTTCGCGGCCAGCGACCAGATGGCGCTCGGCGCGATCGAGGCACTGCGCCGACGCGGAATGCGGGTGCCGCAGGACATGAGCGTGGTCGGTTTCGACGACCTTCCGGAAGTCCGCTGGTCGGCCCCACCCCTGACCACGGTCCGCCAGCCCCTGGCCGACATGGGCAAACTGGCCGTACGCACGGTGCTCCACCTGACCCACGACGAACACCCGAGCTCCCCTCGGGTCGAACTGGGAACGAACCTGGTGGTGCGGGCCAGCACGGCACCTCCGACGGGGCGCACGTGACGAACCGGCCCGACTGGGCGGAAGCCGACAAGCCCCCCGGCACGGTCCGGCTGGCGCCCCGACCCGACCCGTACACCGGGGCGCCAGCCGGACCGTG
>NZ_MUKA01000515.1 GCF_002150735.1 Streptomyces africanus | reverse complement strand
CCACGGCCACGGCCACGGCCAGGGTGACGGCCATGGGCACAGCAACAACGACCATGGTCATGGCCACGGTGCTGATGGCCGTCGCGTCGACGGTGTCGGACTCGTCGCGGGTGTTGCCGATTCCCTCCGCCGTGTCACCTCCTTCCTCAGCGACCGTGGCGAACGCCCGGTCGACGGCCCTGATCTCTTCCTGACGGCAGAACAGTCACTTGTCCTCGGACACCCCCTGCACCCGACCCCCAAGAGCCGCGAGGGTCTGTCCGAGGCCGAAGCACGGCTGTACTCGCCCGAGTTGTGCGGATCCTTCCCGCTGCACTGGATGGCCGTCTCCCCCTCCGTCCTCGCCACCGACTCCGCCTGGACCGAACGCGGCCGCCCTGTCGCCGCGGCCCGACTCACCGCACGCCTGGCCGAGACCGACCTGCCTCTGCCGGACGGGTACGCCCTGTTGCCCCTCCATCCCTGGCAGGCACGCGAGGTCCGGCACCGCCCGGAGACCGCCGCCCTGCTCGACAGCGGACTGCTCCGCGACCTCGGCGCTCATGGCACTCCCTGGCACCCCACCTCCTCCGTACGCACCGTCTACCGATCCGGTGCCCCCGCGATGCTCAAGCTGTCGCTGGGCGTGCGCATCACCAACTCCCGTCGCGAGAACCTCCGTAAGGAACTCCACCGCGGTGTCGAGGTCCATCGCCTGCTCCGCAGCGGACTGGCGCAGCAATGGCGGGCCGTTCACCCGTGCTTCGACATCGTTCGCGACCCGGCCTGGATCGCTGTCGGTGGACCCGGTGGACCCGGTGGACCCGGTGGACCCGGTGGACCCGCTGGGTCCGTTGGATCCGGGGGCACCGATGGCACCGGAGGTTCCGACGGTGCCCCCTTGACCGGGCTGGACGTGGTGATCCGCCACAACCCGTTCAGCCCTTCCGACGATGTCTCCTGCGTTGCCGGATTGGTCTCGCCGCGCCCGTGCTCGCCTGCACCGCCGGGAACGGCTCCCGACCGCCCGGACATCCACGGCCCGGTCCTTCGATCCCGGCTGGCCGAAGTCGTCACGCGTCTCGCCCGCCGGACCGGTCGGCCTCGCGGAGCCGTCGCCACCGAGTGGTTCCTGCGCTACCTAGAGCACGTCGTGCGTCCTGTCCTCTGGCTGGACGGAGAGGCCGGCATCGCCCTGGAGGCTCACCAGCAGAACACCCTGCTCCTGCTGGACCCCGACGGATGGCCCGCGGGCGGCCGCTACCGAGACAACCAGGGCTACTACTTCCGCGAGTCCCGACGCGCGGACCTCGACGCCCGGCTGCCCGGCATCGGTGAGCGGAGCGACACGTTCGTCTGCGACGAGGTCACCGACGAGCGCTTCGTCTACTACCTGGCGGTCAACAACGTCCTCGGCCTCATCGGAGCTTTCGGCTCCCAGAGGTTGGCCGACGAGCGGCTGCTGCTCGCCGCCTTCCGCCGTTTCCTCGGGAACGTCGCCGCCGGTCCGGCCCGGCTGCGCTCCTCGTTGCCGGCCCGGTTGCTCGACTCACCCGTGCTGCGCTGCAAGGCCAACCTGCTGACCCGGCTCCACGGCCTCGACGAACTCGTCGGCCCGGTCGACACCCAGTCCGTCTACGTCACCATCGCCAACCCCCTGCACCGCTGATCATCCTGACCGTCCTGAACACAACCGACCTCCTTCCTCCCTGAGGACACGCCTCACCCCTTTCCTGAGAGGAGCGTTTGGTGCCTTCCGCCGACCCGACCGCCCATGCCGGTGCCGCTGTCCCAGCCACGGCCGACGTCAACGCCGGTGCCGGCTCCCACGCCCGTTTCGACGCCGGGTCCGACGCCGGTTCCCGGGTCGACTCCAGCACGGGAGCCGACGGGGACTCCGGTGCGGATTCGGGTGCGGGTTCCGGTGCGGGCGGCCATGGCGAAGACACCATGGACCTGCGGCTCCCCGACGAACTCCTCGCCCCCCTCGCGGACGAGACGTCTGGCAGCCATGGAGTCGGGTGGCCGGACCAGGGCACGGACGATCTCCTCGACCGCGTCGCCGACTGGGGGCCGACCGACACACCCGCGGGCGTCTTCCACATCGTCCCCGTGCGCGTCCAACGCGATCTTCCGCTCATCAGCCGCTGGATGAACGACCCCGCCGCCGCTGCGTTCTGGGAGCTGTCGGGTCCCCAGAACGCAGCGGCGGCGG
>NZ_MUKA01000514.1 GCF_002150735.1 Streptomyces africanus | reverse complement strand
TTCCCCCCACATGAGGAGGCCCCTCCCCGGGCGGGGAGGGGCCTCCTCATGTGGGTACGGTCCTCAGCACTTCTCCCGCAGCGAGTGCAGGTGCGCGCTGGAGCGGCGCGCGAACGTGAAGGACTCGGCCGGGTTGTCGTGCTCGGCCTGCCAGTGGTGGGCCATGCGGTGGCCGCGCAGCCGGGTCACGGCGGAGATGAACCGCTGGTAGTCGATGTCTCCGTCGCCGACGTCGGTCATGCGGTAGCCGTACGGGTTCGACGGGTCGCTCTCCCCGTCCTTCACGTGGAACAGCGGGTAGCGGTCGGGCTGCCTGAGGACGTAGTCCAGCGGCTCGAACGGGGCGGGCGTGCCGTCGGGCCGCTTGGAGAAGCGGAACTGGCCGACGTACGCCCAGTAGATGTCCATCTCCAGGTGGACGAGGTCCGGGTCGGTCTCCTTGAGCAGGACGTCGTAGAGGCGGACCTTCGGGTTGTCCGTGGCGAAGCTGAACTCCTCGGAGTGGTTGTGCTGGTAGAACTTCATGCCCCGCGCCTTCGCCGCCGCGCCGTAGGTGTTGAAGTCCTCGGCGGCGCGCTTCCAGGCGTCGACGGTCGAGCCGTAGCGGAACGGGCCGGCGGCCGTGCCGATGTGCTTGAGGCCGAGGGCCTGGGCGTCGTCGAGGACCTTGGTGAGGTTCTGGGCGAAGGTGTAGGCGTTCGGGTCGTCGGAGTAGTAGCCGACGTGGCTGCCGATCGGGTTCAGGCCGTGGTTCCGGGCCAGCCGCTTGAGCTGGGCGAGCGTGATGGGGCCGGCCGAACCCTGGGTGTAGCCGGCGAACTCGACCTCGTCGTAGCCGTACTTCTCCAGTTCGGCGAAGACGGGGCCGAAGCCGAGGGTGGAGACCTTGTCGCGGAGGCTGTAGAGCTGGATGCCGAGGCGGCCGGGCGGCAGGACGGGGCGGCCGCGGCCCTTGGCGCCCAAGGCCGTGCCGGTGGCTGCGGACGTGGTGCCGGTGGCGGCTGTCGCGGGGGTGGCGGCACCGAGCAGGGCGGCGGCGGTGGCGCCTGCGGCCACGCCGAGCATGCCGCGTCTGCTGAGGCGGTGGGTGAGCTCGGGGTCGGGCTGGGAGAAGCGGCTCATGGGTGGAACTCCTCGTGATCGCGGGGCGTTGTCAGTGGTGAGTGCTTCACTTGTGACCAGTCGGGACTGAGCGTTACGGCCTCAGTCGAGACCGGCGAGTCGGAGCAGCAGTGACTTCACATCGGTGGCCGCGACGCGGTCGCCGACAGCGCGGGGGGTGGAGCAGATGAGGAGCGGACCGTCGTCGTCGCTCGCCGGGAGGCGGCCGTGGCTGCCTCGAATAGGTGAAGGGTCCAGGGGCACGACCGCCATGCGGTAGCGCATGCCGAGTTTCTTGCGCGCCAGCGCGGTGGCCGCCTTGACCTTCACGTAGGGGTCGAGGGGATCCATGAAGAGCTCGACCGGGTCGTAGCCGGGCTTGCGGTGGATCTCGACGAGCTGCGCGAAGTCGGGCGCGCGGGCGTCGTCGAGCCAGTAGTAGTACGTGAACCAGGCGTCGGGTTCCGCCAGGGCGACGAGTTCGCCTGCGCGCGGATGGTCGAGGTGGTGGGCCTTCTTGCCCTCGTCGTCGAGGAGTTGCTCGATGCCGGGCAGGCCGTCGAGCGCGGCCCGGGCGGCGTCGAGGTCCTCGGGGCGGCGCACATAGACGTGGGCGATCTGGTGGTCGGCGACGGCGAAGGCACGGGAGGCCATCGGGTCGAGGTACTCCATGCCGTCCTGCGTGTGCACTTCCAGCAGGCCGGCGCGGCGCAGGGCGCGGTTGATGTCGACGGGCCGGTTCACGCGGGTGATGCCGTACTCGGACAGCGCGACGACCGTACGGCCCTCGGCTCGGGCGTCGTCCAGGAGCGGTGCCAGGGCGGCGTCCAGGTCGGCGGCCGCCTTCAGGGAGCGCGGGTCGTCGGGGCCGAAGCGCTGGAGGTCGTAGTCGAGGTGAGGGAGGTAGCAGAGCGTCAGGTCGGGGTGCCGGGTGCGGATGATGTGGCGGGTCGCGTCGATGATCCACCGGCTGGAGACGAGGTCCGCTCCAGGTCCCCAGAAGTGGAAGAGGGGGAACGTGCCGAGTTCGTCGGTGAGTTCGTCGTGCAGGGCGGCCGGCCTGGTGTAGCAGTCGGGTTCCTTGCGGCCGTCGGCGTAGTAGACCGGACGGGGGGTGACGGTGATGTCGGTGTCGGCGCCCATTGCGTACCACCAGCAGATGTTCGCGACGGTGTAGCCGGGGTGGGCGCGGCGGGCGGCGTCCCAGAGTTTGTCCCCGGCGACGAGGCCGTTGTGCTGGCGCCACAGGAGGACGTCGCCGAGTTCGCGGAAGTACCAGCCGTTGCCGACGATGCCGTGCTCCGAGGGCATGGTGCCGGTGAGGAACGTGGACTGCGCGGCGCAGGTGACGGCGGGCAGGACGGTGCCCAGCGGGGCGCGGGAGCCGGACTGGCCGAGCGCCTTGAGGTGGGGCATGTGGTCGAGGAGACGGGGGGTGAGTCCGACGACGTCGAGGACGAGGAGCGGGGTGGGGCGGTCCGCGGCGGCCGGGTCGGGGTGCTCATGGGTGCCGTTGCTCATGGCAGCTCCTTCAGGCCGAGGTCCGTCAACAGGTCGCGGGTGAGGGTCAGTTCGGCGGCGATGCCCTCGGCGAGCTGGCTGCGGCCGCGGGGGCGCAGCTCGGGCGGCAGGGCCTGCCAGGTGTAGGTCTCGACCTCCAGGTGGCGGGTGAGCGGGGCCGGGCCGCCGACGAGCCGGGTGAGCGCGGTCTTCAGGACCGGGAGTGTGGAGGTGAGGGGTGCGGCGGGGGCCGCGTGCAGGGGGACGTGGAAGTGGGAGCGCCAGGGTGCGCCGTCGGGCAGGGCGTGGCCGGCGACGGCCTCGTCGAGGTCGTCGGTGGCGCGCAGGCCGGCGGCGGTGGCCGTGCGGGTCTGGTGCAGGAAGCGGGGTTCGGCGAAGGCGGCGAGGGCCTCTCGGACCTCGGGCAGATGGGGGTGTTCGGCGTGCAGGGCGGCGGAGAGCTGGGATTTGACGACGGGGACGCGGGCCTCGGTGAGGGCGTCCAGGGCGGTGTGCGGGTCTTCGAAGGAGGTGGCGAGGTGGCAGGTGTCGACACAGATGCCGATGCGGTCGTGGCCGATCGCGGTGAGCGGGGCGATGGCGTCGTGGGTGGTCTCGACGACGCAGCCGGGTTCCGGTTCCAGCCCGACGCGGATGGAGCGGCCGGTCAGCTCCTCGATGGCGTCGAGGCGTTCGGCGAGGGTGAGCAGGGCGGCACGGGCGGTCCGCGCGCGTTCGTCGTCGTACGCGGTGCGCCAGGCGAGGGGCAGGGTGGAGATGCTGCCGTCGCCGACGTCGTCGGGGAGGAGCCCGGCGAGGACACGGGCCAGGGCGGTGGTGTGGTCGAGGCGTTCCGGGTCGGCCCAGTCCGGCTTGTAGACGCGGTACTTGACCTCTTCCGCGCCGAAGCCCTCGTACGGGAAGCCGTTGAGGGTGACGACCTCCAGGCCGCGCCGGTCGAGCTCGGTGCGCAGGCCGCGCAGTGCGGACGGGTCGGTGTCGAGGGCGTGGGCGGCGCCCCTGGCGAGCCACAGCCCGATGCCGAGCCGGTCGCGGCCCAGGCGGCGGCGGACGGGTTCGCAGTGGTCGCGGAGCTGGGCGAGGACGCCGTCGAGGGTCTCGGCGGGGTGGACGTTGGTGCAGTAGGCGAGGTGGACGGTGGAGCCGTCGGGGTGGCGGAAGCGCATGGGTCACGCCCCCGCGGCGGGGACTCGGGCCGGCTCGTCGCCGTCTCCCGGGCCGAGGTCCGGCTCGTGCGGGTCCTTGGGGACGCCGCGGAGGATGGAGTTGCCCTCGTGGGTGGCCTCCGTGCCGGTGACGTCGAGGTTCAGGCGGCCGCTGAGCCCGTAGAAGGCGACGGGGTTGCGCCACAGCACCTGGTCGACGTCGTCCTCGCCGAAGCCCTCGGCCAGCATCAGGTCGCCGACCTTGCGGGTCTTCAGGGGGTCGCTCTTTCCCCAGTCTGCGGCGGAGTTGACCAGGACCTGCTCGGTGCCGTAGGCGCGCAGGATCGCGATCATCCGCTCCTCGTCCATCTTGGTGTCCGGATAGACGGAGAAGCCCAGCCAGCAGCCGCTGTCCTTGGCCTCCTTGACGGTCGTCTCGTTGAGGTGGTCGACCAGGACGCGTTCCGGGGGCAGTGCGGACTCCCGGACGACGTCGAGGGTGCGGCGCAGGCCGGCGAGCTTGTCGCGGTGCGGGGTGTGCACGAGGGCGGGCAGCCCGTGGTCGGCGGCGAGCTGGAGCTGGGCGGCGAGGGCGGTGTCCTCGGCGGGGGTCATGGAGTCGTAGCCGATCTCGCCGACGGCCACGACGTTGTCCTTGACGAGATACCGGGGCAGTGCGTCGAGGACGGGCACACAGCGCGGGTCGTTCGCCTCCTTGGGATTGAGCGCCAGTGTGCAGTGGTGGGCGATGCCGTACTGGGCGGCGCGGAACGGCTCCCAGCCCAGGAGGGCGTCGAAGTAGTCGAGGAAGGAGGCGGGCGAGGTGCGGGGCTGGCCGAGCCAGAAGGAAGGCTCGACGACGGCGCGGACACCGGCGGCGTGCATGGCCTCGTAGTCGTCCGTGGTGCGGGAGGTCATGTGGATGTGGGGGTCGAAGATGCGCATCAGGACTCCTTGCCGTGGGGGTGGTCCGTGCCGGGGGCGGGGGTCACGGACTCGGTCAGGTCCAGGACGCGGTACAGGTCCTCGGGGACGGTGCGGCCCGCGGCGGTGCGTTCGGCGGCGTAGTCGCCCAGCATGCGGGCGAGTTCACCGTCGCCCCGGGCACGCCGGGGCAGATCCGCCACGTGGTCGACGGGGACGCCGGTGAACAGGCACTTCAGCACGGCGTGGCGCCAGTCGTGCGCGGCCAGGTGCCGGGCGGCGTACGGGCCGACGGCGGCGGTGAGGAGCCGCGTGTCGTTGGTGCGCAGGGCGTCCTCGACGAGCGGGAGGGCGCCGGGGCCGGACACGAGGTGGGGCAGGGCGTGCAGGACGGCGCGGCGCTCGTCGGCGGTGCCCTGGAAGTACACCCGGGTCAGGGCGTCTGTGCCGGCACGGGCCGCGTCGAGGATGAGGACACGTGCGGCATCGGCGTAGGCGGCACCGCAGCGCCGGCCGGCCTCGGCGAGGCGCAGTTCCCACGCGGAGATGGGCCCGTGGATGCCGGGGTGGGCGGCGGCCTCGTCGAGG
>NZ_MUKA01000513.1 GCF_002150735.1 Streptomyces africanus | reverse complement strand
TGGGCCAGGGCGACGGCCGCGCCCCGGGTGCGGCGCAGGGACCGGCCCAGATGCCGCAGCATCTCGGCGGGCGGCCGGTCGGCCACCTCGCGCAGCGCGTCCACGGCGGCGCCCGACGCCTCCGCGGCCTTGGGTCCGTGGCCGAGCCCGTCGGCGAGCAGGAGGGTGTGGCGGTCGCCGGCGCAGACCCGGCTCCAGGCGTCGCCGGAGTACTCGGCCCGGCCGAGGGGGACGTTGACGCCACCGGCGTGCGGCCTCCGCTGGGGCGTCCGGTACCGGTCGGCGGGGGGTTCGCGGTCGATACGGGCCATGGCCACGGTGCCCCGGCCGGGGACGCTGTGCAGGTCGAAGTCGTTCGCTATGCGCCGGCACGTGCCGAGGCCCGCACCCAGCGAAGCCGCGGTGGTGTAGCCGTCGCGCAGCGCCGCCGCGACGTCCGGGATGCCCGGGCCGTGGTCGAGGGCGACGAGCTGCACGGACGGGCCCCGGCCGTCGGCGGGTGCGCGCTCGACGAGGTTGACGAGGACGTACCCGCCGTCCGCGTGCCGCACCAGGTTGGTCGCCAGCTCCGTCGCCACCAGCGCGGCGGTCGCGATGCGGTGCGGACCGAGCCCGGCGCAGTCGCCGGCCGCCTCGGCCGCGACCCGGACGTCCCGCACCCGGGTCGAGTCGTCGACCGGCACGTCCCACACCCTGCTCATCACGGCCCCGGCCGGGCCGGCGGCACGACCGTGGCCCAGGCGGTGACGGTGACGGTGGTCCCCTCACCGGGCCGGGTGTCCACCTCGAACTCCTGGACCAGCCGCTTGGCCCCGCTCAGGCCGAGTCCGAGCCCGCCGCCGCTGGTGTAGCCGTCGGTCATCGCCCGGTCCAGGTCGCGGATGCCGGGCCCGGCATCGACGAAGGCCAGCCGCAGGCCGGGCGCCGGCCCGCTGTCCAGCGGGGTGATCTCCACATGGCCACCCCCGCCGTGGACGAGGGTGTTGCGGGCCAGCTCGCTGGCGGCGGTGACGAGCTTGGTCTGCTGCACCAGGCCGAACCCGAGCTCGGCGGCGGCCTGCCGGACCTGCTGCCGTACCCAGGCCAGGTCGGCGTCCGAGCCGATCGGCAGGCTGGCCGGGGCGGCATGGCGGGAGGCCCGCATCACGGACTCCCCTCGCCCTGCCGCTCACCCGCGGTGAGCAGCTCCATCGCGCGTTCGACGTCCAGGGCCGTCCGCAGTCCGGGCAGGGTGAGCCCCAGCTCGACCAGGGTGATGGCCACCGCGGGACGCATCCCGGCCAGTACCGTACGGGCGGCCAGCAGTTCGGCTCCGGCGGCGATCTCGGCGAGGACCCGCCCCAGGAAGGAGTCGACGACGTCCACGCCGGAGATGTCGATGACCACACCGGTCACCCGGGTGTGCGCGATCCGGTCGGTGATGTCCTGCTGGAGCTGCTCGGCCATCCCGTCGTGCAGCTCCCCCTGGAGGGTGACCAGCAGGATGTCCCCCAGCCGGAGGACCGGAACGGTGAAGCCGTGCCCGCCCAGGGGCCCGGCGACCGGGGGCCCGAATCCCGCGGGCCCGCTCCCCGAGGGGCCGGTCATCGCACGCCCGCGCTGTCCGTCCGGAGCGGCGCGATCTCGACGCCCTGCCGGCTGAGCGCGTAGGCCAGGGCGTCCGCCAGGCTCGCGCGGGTGAGGACCGTACCGAGGTCGATGCCCAGCTGGACGATGGTCTGCGCGATCGCGGGCCGGATGCCGGAGACGATGCACTCGGCGCCCATCAGCCGGGCCGCGGCCACCGTCTTCATCAGGTGCTGGGCGACCAGCGAGTCGACCGTGGGCACGCCGGTGATGTCGAGGATGGCGTACCGGGCGCGCTCGGCGACGATCGCGTCGAGCAGGCTCTCCATGACCGTCTGGCTGCGCGCGCTGTCCAGCGTGCCGATCAGCGGCACGGCGACGGTGCTCTCCCAGAGTTTGATCACCGGGGTGGCCACTTCGTGCAGTTGCTCGCGCTGCCGTGCGATCACCTCCTCGCCCGCGCTGACCGTCGTCTCCAGTACGACCAGACGCAGCGTGCCCATGAGCACGGTGAGGGCCAGCACACACTCCTGGGCCTCGGGGGCGTTCGGGTCCGGGAACTCGGCGCGCAGCAGATCGGTCACCGGTTCGCGCAGGGCGGCCACCTCGTCGGCGAGCCCGTCCGTGTCGATGCCCATGCGGCCGCGGGAGGCCGCCATCCGCCCCAACTGGTCGCGCACGGCCTCGAATCCGGGGGCCCGGATGTCGTCCAGCCGCCCGGCGGCCGCCACCGCGGCCAGCGCCGCCGCCACGGACCTGCCCGCCTCCACCGCCTCGTCGCGGGACACGGTGAAGACCGTGCGGAACAGCGCGGCGTCCGCCCACCGTTGGGCGACCTGCTCCCGGCGCCGTTCGAGGAAGGCACTCACCTGCTGTGCGGGCGGCTCTTGTTCCGCGTTCTCTTCCGATACCGACACCGACACTTGCATCGCTCCCTTGCGCGGGCCGGACCGAGGTCGCGCTGCGGCACCTCAGCCGTTACTTGCCGTATGACAAACATTAGGGCCGACGTACGGCTCCGCCAAACAGCCGCTCACCCAAGCACCCTGACCTCCGCCTTCCCCGGCCCTTCCCGCCCACGCCAGTCCAGGCACACCACCAGGGCGTCGTCGTCCGGGACGCCTCTGCCGCGGTGGCCGGACAGTTCGCGCAGGACGGCCCGGGGCACCTCGGCGGCCGGGAGCAGCCGGGTCGACTGGATCGCCCGGGCCAGGGCGGCGTCCCCGTACGCCTCTCCGCCCGGGGAGGCGACGTCGTACACCCCGTCGCTGACGAAGACCAGCCGGTCACCGGGCTCGACGGCGAACTCCTGGGCCACGTAGTCGGTCTCCTCGAACATGCCGAGCGGCAGCTGGGCGTCGAAGGGCACCCGCTCCACCGCGCCCCGGCGCAGCCGCAGCAGCCGCGGGGAACCGGCGTCCACCGCCCGGACCCGCCCGGTGGCCAGCTCGATGTCCAGCATGAGCACGGACACGTAGCAGCGGCCCCGGTAGTGGGCGTACACCGCCTGGTCGGCCAGGGCCGCCTGGTCGGCGATGGGGAGACCGGCCCGGCGCGCGTTGCGCAGGGCGTTGATCGCCAGGTTCGTCAGCAGGGAGGCCTCTATGCCCTCGCCCATGCCGTTGGTGACGTAGAGACTGAGCCGGTCGGCCGTGGCGGACCAGTCGAAGTTGTCGCCGAAGACCGCGTACGCCGGCTCCAGCTGGGCGCCCAGCTCGTACTCGGGGCGGACGCAGGAGCGGCCCGGCAGCAACTGCCACTGCATCTCGGCGGCCAGCGTGAGCCGGTCCCTGCGGCGCGCCTGGAGGTACAGGTCGGTGTCCCGCTCGGCCACGACGACCTCGTGCCCGAGCACCTCGGCGATCTCGGCCAGTTCGCCGAGGCAGCCGTCGGCGTGCTCGCCGTCCGGCAGGGTCACCGTCAGCACGCCGAGCCGGTCGCCGCGCACGGTGACCGGCAGATGCACGCGTACCCCGTCAGCCGAGTCACCCGGGAGGGGTTCCACGTACGGCTCCTGCGCGCCGAAGGCCCGGCCCGCCGGGCTGTTGGCGACGGACACCGGTTGCAGGGTGTGCGGCAGCACGGACACCGGCTGAAGCACCGTCAGTCCGTAGTCGGCCAGGTACAGCTCGACGGAGTCCGCCGCGTACTGATCGGTCAGTACACGACGGACCGCGTCCAGCAGTTGATGGGGAGCCGCCGTGCGCAGGGCGCGCTCGGCGGTCACGAATCTGTTCACGATCGTCGTCACGATGGTCGAAGCCCAATCCTTGATCCTCGGCCGGACATCTCTCCGGACATCTCCGGGTCCTCGGGCACGGCCCTCGGTCCGGAGCCCGGTATCGGCCCTGACGCGCGGCAGGCCCTAGTACGCTGGCGGCCATCCCGGTGCCTGCGAGAGTGTGACTGTGACTTCCCTCCGACCCCGTCCTGAGCCAGCAGAGGTCGCACGTGTGACCTCCACGGCCGCGGAGTTGCTGGAAGTCCTCTGGGGCAGGGCCTCCACGGCACCCGCCTCGGCGTCCCAGCTGCGCGTGCTGCTCATCCTGGAGCACCACGAGGGCATCAACCTGCGCACTCTCGCGGACTCCCTCGCCTCCACCCCGCCCTCGACCAGCCGGCTGTGCGACCGGCTGCAGGCGGCCGGGTTCGTCGAGCGCGTGGTGAGCGCGGCGGACCGGCGCGAGGTACAGCTGCACCTCAGCGGGCGGGGCCGCGCCTTCCTGGCCGATCTGCGCATCCGCCGGGAGCAGACGCTGCGCGCGGTCCTCGACGAGATGCCCGCGGCCAAGCGGGTCGCGCTGCTGCAGGGGCTGGAGGCGTTCTGCGACGCGGCCGCGGCCCGGATACACGACGACGCCGACGACTCCGCCGCGTCCGGTAGCCGCACTGCCTGAACCGCCGGCCGTGGCACCGGGACGAACATTCCGGATCCTCCCCCGCGCCCGCACATCACGGCTAGATTGTTGTCTCACGGCTATAGTTGTCAAACGACAACTGACCGTTCCGCGCATCCCGCCGCCCCCTCCTCCGTGCCGCACCGCCCCGCCT
>NZ_MUKA01000512.1 GCF_002150735.1 Streptomyces africanus | reverse complement strand
CCGGGACAGCACACCTAGGCCTTGCCTTGTCTGACAAAGGATCTTGGACTTCCCGCTACCGCCGTGGCCCGAGGTCCGGGACCGGCCCTCGCGCTGCCCGCAGACGGCCCCTGATCCGGGCCGGATCCGGTCATGTCCGTGCGGGACGTGAAGTTCGAGCGGACTCCGTCGGCAGTCCCGTGACGGAGTCCGCTCGGCCGCGCTGATGAGGGATCAGGCCGTGTGCAGCGTCAACCCGTAGCGGTTGAGGATCTCGTTGACGGGCTGGTGCCAGGTCTCGCCGCCGCCGCTGCAGTTGCCCCAGCCGCCGGAGGTGACGCCTTGGGCCTGGTCGCCGCTGATGAAGGAGCCTCCTGAGTCGCCGGGTTCGGCGCAGACGCTCGTCTTCGTCATCTGGTGGACGGCGCCCTGGCTGTAGTTCACCGTCTCGTTCTTCGCCAGCACGGTGCCGCAATGCCAGTGCGTGGTGGAGCCGGAACGGCAGACGGAGGCACCCACCGGGGCCTCGGCGGAGCCGCGGACGAGCTGGTCGGAAACCGTGCCCCAGCCCAGCACCACCGGTACGGTCCACCAGCCGCTGCCCACGTTCACCCAGGCGTAGTCGTTGTCCGGGAACGATGACCCCTGGAAATTGCCGATGTAGGACCGGTCCCAGCCGTACACGGCCGCACTCGGCGAGCCGCAGTGCCCGGCGGTGACGAAGCCGCCGTGCACGGAGAAGCCGATGGAGCAGCGGACGTTGCCGGTGTAGTAGGGGTCACCGCCCACGGTGCCGGCGGCAAAGGTACGCGGTGCGGTGGGGGTCTGGCGCACCGCCACGGGGCCCGCTTCGCGGGCTCGGGCGAGAAAGGCCCGGACATCGTTGTCGTCCCGGTGCGCGGCGACGATGTTCACGACGACCTTGTTGGCTTTCGGATCCACGTGCCAACTGGCGACTCCGGCGGGCGCGGACAGCGAGTCGATGCTCTTCTTCGCCGCGTCGAGCTGCCGCGCGTCGTACCGCACGAGGCGTACGGCCGCTCCGGTCGCGCGTACGGCGTCGGCATGCGCGGCACGGGTGACGGCGACGGTGAGTCGGCCACTGCCGGGGTCGAACCAGGAGCCGCCGTAGGCCGAACCGGCCGCGCTACGCGCCTTGCGTTCGACGGCCGTCGCGGTCTTCTCCGCGGCCAGGCGTGCCACGGCCTCGCTCCGCGTCAGCGCCATGTCGCGCTGCATCGCGGACAGGAGCCCGGGGGAGGCCGGTGCTTCGGTGGAGCGCGCGGGACCATCCGCGGCGGAGGCAGGCAGGGCGCTCGCGGTCGCCCAGGTGCCGAGCAGGAGGAGTGCGGACAGTGCGGTGCGCAGTGTTGTGGTGCGTCTCAAGGGAATGACCCTTCGTTGTTCCAGCAGGGTGGGGGTGGAACAGCAGTGCTTGAGAGCGCTCTCGTGATGTGCGCGGCAGAGCCTAGCCCCTGATCACAAAAAAGGTCTATGCCAATTTCGGCCGGTTGTGACGCCTCGATCTCCTGGTCCCGTCCCGTCCGGCCGCCCCCGGCCCGTGAGGCCGTGCCGTGCCAGATGTACGGCGCTCTGTGGGAGGACGACCGCGGGCGATGATCAGTCAGTGCCCGGCGCGCCGGGACGTACCGCCACCGCGTCGACCTCGAACAGCATCCCCGGCAGCGCCAGCGAGGCGACCCCGCTCAGCGTCTGCGCCGGGAGCCGCCCGCCGAAGCGCGCGTGCAGCGCCTTGCCGAGGATCTCCAGCTTGCCGAGGTCGTGGTCCACGATGAACGTGCCGAGCCGTACGACGTGTTCATAGCCGAGCCCGACCCCCTCCAGCGCCGACCGCAGCCGGTCGAAGGCCAGTTCCACCTGCGCGGCGAAGTCGCCGGGCACGGGGGCGCCGGTGGCGTCGGAGGCGTACTGGCCTCCGATGAAGACGGTTTCGCCGGGTGCCGAGACGGCGTGGCTGTAGCCGAACGGCGTGGGGTCGTGGAGGGTGGCCGGGTTGGTGATCGTGCGCGAGTCGCGCGTCATGACCGGGCTGTCCTTTCGTGGAGTACGGCCGCCGCACACCGGCGGCGACCCTGGCACTCCTCCCCAACTCCCGGACTGCGTACGGCATTCCACCACTGAACCCCTTCAGCGCACGCGCGTGACGAACGCCTGTCGCTCGCTGAAGCCGTCCTCGCCCTGGAGGTCGAGCCGCTCCCCGTCGAAGGCCACGACGCGGCCCCGGGCGTCGATGGTCGGATGGGCCGCGGGCCGCTGGTTCACCGTGCCGTCGGGGCGGGCGCTGACCAGGTCCACCCTGCCGGTGCGCAGATCACGCAGGTAGACCACCTGGCGGGGCCGCTGGCCGGCCTCCGACTCGTACGCGGCGAAAACGATCCGGCGGGCGTCCGCGCTCGGCCGGCCGCTGTGCGTGGCGTACTGCGACCGCGGCCCCAGGACGTGCCGCAGGGTTCCCCGTCGCAGATCCCGTACGAAGACGTCCCCCGTGTCGCTGGTGCCTCCGGAGGGCAGCGTGAGGCACTTCCAGCGGAACGCGACGTGCCGGCCGTCGGCGCTGAGCGCGGGAGCGCTGACTCCGTTGTCCGCGGGATCCCCGGCGCAGTCGGCGTCCGCACGGACCCGCTCGCCCGTTCGCCGGTCGAGGACGTAGACGCCCTCGTGGTCCGCGCCGGGGCCGGTGCCCGCGTCCCACACCATGTAGGCGACCCGGCTGCCGTCGTGGCTCAGCGTGGGGGAGCCGAGGCTCTGTTCGCCGCCGGGCAGCGGGTGGTCGATCCATGAACCGGTACCGCGCCGGAGGTCTCGCACATGGATCCTGAACCGGTTGCCGGTTCCGGTCGGCCGGCCGGCGAAGGTCACATACCGTCCGTTCCCGCTGAGGACCGGTTCCGACACCGTGCGCAAGGCCGGGTCGGTCGTCTCGTCGATCCGTTCGGTGCGGCCGGTCCGGGTGTCGTGCACATAGGCGGGGAGCTTCACGTCGCGCGGTGGCGGCCAGGTGCCGGGTGCCAGCGCGGCGAACGCCACCCGTGTGCCGTCGGCGCTGATCGACGGCGTCCCGAAGTCCGCCTCCTCGCCCTGGCCGTCCGGGACGTCACTGACCCAGCGGAGCTTCCCGGTCCGCAGGTCCTTCACATAGACGTCGGCAGTGGTGTCGGTGTCCCCGGGCGCCAGATTCGTGGCCCACGACAGGAAGGCCACACGCCTGCCGTCGGCGCTGACCACGGGATACGACGACGCACCGTTCCCCTTCACGCCGTCGGCCCTGACATCGACGAACTCCAGCCCCGGTCTCGGCTCGGACGCCTCGGCGGGCACGGCCGGCGCCACCGCGCACAGCGATGCCACGGCGGCGACGGCCGCGCGTAACGCAGAACGCATTCTTCCCCCAGGCGGACACGTCCCCCTGCCCCCGCGGCAAGGGGCCCGCCCTCATGCAACGGCCCCCACCGGCCTCAGGTCAATGCGTTGATTTCCGTACAACCGGCACGCACGATCGACCGTCCGCGCCCGCGGGACACCCCCTA
>NZ_MUKA01000511.1 GCF_002150735.1 Streptomyces africanus | reverse complement strand
CCTTTTGTTAGAGCCAGTAAGCCGGGGATCGGTGAAGGTCTCGGTCCAGCCGCTGAAACTCTCGTTCGAGGCGATGGCGACGCTGTTCTTCTCCTCACGCTCCGTCAGAACCTGGAACAGCAGCTCAGCGCCCCGCCGGTCCAGCTGCATATAGCCCAACTCATCGATGCATAAAAGATCCACTCGGCCGAAACGTGCGATGGTCTTGGTCAGCACCCTCTCGTCCGCAGCCTCGACCAGTTCGTTGACGAGTTTGGTGGCGAGCGTGTCGCGGACCCGGTACCCGGCCTCGGTGCCCAGCGCGATCAACAGATGCGACTTGCCGGTGCCCTAGTCGCCGATCTGGCAGAGCGGCAGGCCTTGTGGTGGGAGCATGGACGTGCTCTGCGGGATGAGGCTGCGATGGCGCCACCGAAGTCCAAGGTCGACTTGTACGCGGCAATCCGCCGCCATGGCCGTGGTCGGGATCCCCATTGGGCTCTTCTTCTGGTGGGCCTGCGGGGGAGACATCCGGCGCTGCCGCGACTGGCGCACCGTCAGGGGCCAGGCGGGTCCCGTGACCGTCGCGGCCCCGGTCCTGCTGCGGATCGGGGTGCTGGCCCTGGTGCTGTTCCCCGGCGCCTTCGGGCTACACCACTTGGTGGACGGCGCCGGGTACGACAGTTGGCTGTACGGCGACTGAGCCACGCGCGCCCTAGGCGATGTCTTCAAATGATCAGCGCTGGTGGATCATGGTGTCGTGATACGTCGTCATGAACTGTCGATGCCGAGTGGGAGTTCGTCCGGCCGTTGCTGCCCGTGTCGTTGCGAGGGCGGAAGCGGCTGGACGACCGCAGGATCCTGAACGGGATCGCTCATACGCGTTTTCGCAGGTGGGCGGCGGACGGGACGTTCGACCGAATGCTGCGGGCCGCGCAGGCCAAGGCGGACGCGGCGGCGACGTCGAGTGGCTGGTGTCCGTTGATTCCACGATCGTCCGGGCCCACCAGCATGCGGCGGGAGCCCGAAAAGGGGGCTCCGCGACTCGGCCCTCGGCCGGTCCAGAGGTGGCCTGACCAGCAAGATTCACCTGGCCTGTGATGGACTGGGCCGCCCGCTCAGTTTCGTCGTCACGGGCGGCAACACCAACGACTGCACCCGGTTCACCGCCGTGATGAAAGCGATCCGGGTGCCCCGGACTGGACCGGGACGGCCCCGCACCCGGCCCGATCACGTCCTGGGCGACAAAAGCTACAGCTCGAAGGCGATCCGCGCCTGGCTCCGCCGCAAGGGTATTGCCCACACGATTCCCGAGCGGGCCGACCAGGCCCGCAACCGTGTCCGGCGAGGCAGCCGCGGTGGCCGCCCGCCGGCCTTCGACCGCGAGGTCTATAAGCATCGCAACGTCGTGGAACGGTGCTTCAACCGCCTGAAACAGTGGCGCGGCATCGCCACCCGATACGACAAGACCGCCCAGTCCTACGAAGCAGCCGTCACCCTCGCAGCACTCCTGATGTGGGCTTGACATTTACCGACAGAACCTGGGCGGCTCGCTCGCATGCCCTGATCGCGCGGGCAGCGTCCGCGGGGTGTTCGTTCACCAGCACAGGCAAGACAATGACAGGATGAGGGCCATGACAATCCAGGCTTATTTCGACATCACCATCGACGGCAAGCCCGAAGGCCGGATCACCTTCAACCTCTTCGACGACGTCGTGCCGAAGACCGTGGAGAACTTCCGCGCGCTCGCCACCGGTGAGAAGGGCTTCGGTTACGCCGGTTCGAAGTTCCACCGCGTCATCCCGGACTTCATGCTCCAGGGCGGCGACTTCACCGCTGGCAACGGAACCGGCGGCAAGAGCATCTACGGCGCCAAGTTCCCTGACGAGAACTTCCAGCTCAAGCACACCAAGCCGGGCCTGCTCTCGATGGCGAACGCCGGCCCCGACTCGAACGGCTCGCAGTTCTTCATCACCACGGTGGTCACGAGCTGGCTCGACGGCAAGCACGTCGTCTTCGGTGAGGTCGCGGACGAGCAGAGCATGGCCCTCGTCAAGAAGATCGAGAGCTTCGGCTCGCAGTCGGGCGCCACCAAGGCCGAGATCGCCATCTCCGCCTCCGGCGCTTTCTAGACTAGGCGGTGATCTTTTGAAGACACCGCCTAGCGGGCGCTCAGCGCGGTAGGCGAAGAACGACCGTACGAGGGCGCGCCCGGCGGGCACGGTGGCACGCGTGCGGTGGCCGCGGGGCTGACGGTCGAGGCTCGGCTCCCTCCTCGCCGCCCACCACAAACAAGCCGGCACCCCTCAGGCACCGTTGCCGCATTCCACACCGGCAGCCCCCGCCGCCCTCCCGGACGGGTCCTCGGTGACGTTCATGAACGGCCTGCACACCGCCTCCTGGACGGCCGCGGCGGTCGCCCTGTCCGCCGCGCTCATCGCGGCTGTCTGGCTGCCCCGCCACGCGGGGCCTCCGCCTCCCGCCGGGCCTGCTCTCGCACCACGGCTGGAAGGTGAAACCCGATGAACCGCACCGCCACTGGCGTCTTCCCCGGATTCGGTTGAGGACGAGGGCGGTATCGGCGACCTCGCCGACCGGTTCGGGCTGAGGCGATGTGCGGCAGGGAACGGCTCCGCGTCAGCATGAGGACGAAGGCGTCGGTGCCGCGATGACCCTGACCCATTCCGTGACGTGCCGGCTGTTCATTGTCCTGGCACCGGTTCGACGCCGTTCCGGGCCACCGGTCGGTGCTCGTGTCGATGAACTCGCCCCGGACGACCGGCCCGTACCTCAGCTTGCGGTCTGAGGTACGGGCCGGT
>NZ_MUKA01000510.1 GCF_002150735.1 Streptomyces africanus | reverse complement strand
CCCGCGAGGCCGCGACCTCGACGGTCAGCCCGAACCGGTCGAGCAACTGCGGCCGCAGCTCGCCCTCCTCGGGGTTCATGGTGCCGACGAGCAGGAACCGCGCCGCGTGCCGTACGGAGACGCCCTCGCGTTCCACGTAGGAGGCGCCCATCGCGGCCGCAGTTGCTCGACCGGTTCGGGCTGACCGTCGAGGTCGCGGCCTCGCGGGAGCCCGAGCAGCGGGTGGAGGTCGTCCGGCGGCGGCTCGCCTACGACGCCGATCCGGACGGTTTCGCGGCCCGGTGGGCGGACGAGGAGGCCGACGTACGGGCACGGATCGTGGCGGCACGGGAGCTGCTGCCGTCCGTGCGGCTGGGCGACGGGGCGCTGCGGCAGATCGCGGCGACCTGCGCGGCCTTCGAGGTCGACGGGATGCGCGCCGACATCGTGATGGCGCGGACGGCCACGGCGCTGGCCGCGTGGGCGGGG
The DNA here is from genome assembly GCF_002150735.1 of Streptomyces africanus. GTDB lineage: Bacteria > Actinomycetota > Actinomycetes > Streptomycetales > Streptomycetaceae > Streptomyces > Streptomyces africanus. The sequence continues at coordinate 3,848 of NZ_MUKA01000510.1, read as the reverse complement.
CGGACCGACGTGCTCGCCGAGGACGTCCGGCAGGCCGCGCTGCTCGCGCTGCCGCACCGGCGTCGGCGCAACCCCTTCGACGCGCCGGGCCTTGACGAGGACAAGCTGGACGAGACCCTGGAGGAGTTCTCCGGGGACGACGACCCGGACCAGGACCCCGACCCGGACCAGGGGCCGGACGGGCCCGGCGGGGGCGGCGGGGACGGCGGGCAGCCGGAGCCCGAGGACGGACCCCGGGGTGATGACACCGGGGCCACGCCCGAGGCCGGGGAGAACGGGCAGCCGCAGCCGTCGGGCGCCGGTGAGCAGTCGGCCGTACGGGCGGCCGAACCGTTCCGGACCAAGGTGCTCAGCGTGCCCGGGATCGGCGAGGGTGCCGCCGGGCGGCGTTCGCGGGCCCGGACCGAACACGGGCGCACGACCGGGGCCAGGCGCCCGCGGGGCGCTCTCACCAAGCTGCACCTGGCGGCGACCGTGCAGGCCGCGGCACCGCACCAGCGGGCGCGCGGGCGGTCCGGGCCGGGTCTCGTCGTGCGCCGGGACGATCTGCGGCAGGCGACCCGCGAGGGGCGCGAGGGCAATCTCGTGCTGTTCGTCGTGGACGCCTCCGGGTCTATGGCGGCGCGGCAGCGGATGAGCGCCGTGAAGGGGGCCGTGCTGTCGCTGCTGCTGGACGCGTACCAGCGGCGCGACAAGGTGGGGCTGGTGACGTTCCGGGGTTCGGGCGCGGACGTCGCGCTGCCGCCGACCTCGTCCGTGGACGCGGCGGCCACCCGGCTGGAGTCGCTGCCGACCGGCGGGCGTACGCCGCTGGCCGCCGGGCTGCTGCGCGCGCACGACGTGCTGCGGGTGGAGCGGCTGCGGGATCCGGCGCGGCGGCCGCTGGTCGTGCTGGTGACGGACGGGCGGGCCACGGGTGGCCCGGAGCCGGTCGCACTGGCCGGGCGGGCGGCACGGCTGTTCGCGGCCGAGGGTGTCGCGTCCGTCGTCGTGGACTGCGAGGCGGGGCCGGTGCGCCTCGGGCTCGCCGGGCAGCTCGCCGGTGAGCTGGGCGGCACCGCCGTGACGCTGGACGAGCTGCGGGCCGACTCGATCGCCGGGCTGGTCAGGGATGTGCAGGGGACTTCGAGGAGGGCCGCGTAATGCCGCAGGGACAGCCGAGTGTCATTCCGGACGACGGTCTGACGACCCGACAGCGCCGGAACCGGCCGCTGGTGGTCGTGCACACGGGTGTCGGCAAGGGCAAGTCGACCGCCGCCTTCGGGCTCGCGCTCAGGGCCTGGAACCAGGGCTGGCCGATCGGGGTGTTCCAGTTCGTCAAGTCGGCGAAGTGGAAGGTCGGCGAGGAGAACGCGCTGCGTGTGCTCGGTGCCTCAGGCGAGGGCGGGTCCGTCGCCTGGCACAAGATGGGCGAGGGCTGGTCCTGGGTGCAGCGCGACGCGCAGCTGGACAACGAGGAGAAGGCCCGGGAGGGCTGGGAGCAGGTCAAGCGGGACCTGGCGGCTCAGACGTACCGGCTGTACGTGCTGGACGAGTTCGCCTACCCGATGCACTGGGGCTGGGTCGACACGGACGAGGTCGTGGACGTCCTGCGCAACCGGCCCGGTACCCAGCATGTGGTGATCACGGGGCGCAACGCTCCGGAGAAGCTGCTGGACTTCGCCGACCTCGTGACCGACATGTCCAAGGTGAAGCACCCGATGGACGCGGGGCAGAAGGGGCAGAGGGGCATCGAGTGGTGATGTCCTCGTCCGTGCCCCGGCTGGTCGTCGCCGCGCCCTCGTCGGGCAGTGGCAAGACCACCGTCGCCACGGGGCTGATGGCCGCGTTCGCCGCGCGGGGGCTCGCCGTGTCCCCGCACAAGGTCGGGCCGGACTACATCGACCCCGGGTACCACGCGCTCGCGACCGGGCGGGTGGGGCGCAACCTCGACGCGTATCTGTGCGGGCCGGAGCTGGTCGGGCCGCTGTTCCTGCACGGTGCGCGCGGGTGCGATCTCGCCGTCGTCGAGGGCGTGATGGGGCTGTACGACGGGGCCGCCGGGGAGGGGGAGCTGGCCTCCACGGCGCATGTGGCGAAGCTGCTGCGGGCGCCGGTGGTGCTGGTCGTCGACGCGTCGTCGCAGTCGCGGTCGGTGGCGGCGCTGGTGCACGGGTTCGTCTCCTGGGATCCGGAAGTGCGCGTCGGGGGCGTGATCCTGAACAAGGTCGCGTCGGACCGGCACGAGGTGATGCTGCGGGAGGCCTTGGAGCAGACGGGGGTGCCCGTGCTCGGGGTGCTGCGGCGGGCTCCGCAGGTGGACACGCCGTCGCGGCATCTGGGGCTGGTGCCGGTCGCCGAGCGGCGGGCCGAGGCCGTGGAGGCGGTGGCGGCGATGGCCGCGCAGGTCTTTGACGGTTGTGATCTGGACGCGTTGGCGGAGCTGGCCCGGAGTGCGGGGGCGTTGTCGTGCGAGGCCTGGGATGCGGCTGAGGCCGTTTCCTCGCCCAGCCACCACCCGACGCGGTCGGACGAGAAGCCGAGGGTCGCCGTCGCCGGCGGAGAGGCGTTCACCTTCTCCTACGCCGAGAACACCGAGCTGCTCGCCGCCGCCGGTGCCGACGTCGTGCCCTTCGATCCGCTGCGGGACGAGGAACTGCCCGAAGGGACACGCGGGTTGGTGATCGGGGGCGGGTTCCCCGAGGTGTACGCCGCCGAGCTGTCCGCCAACGAACCCCTGCGCAAGGCCGTTGCCCACCTGGCGGAGAGCGGTGCGCCCGTGGCCGCCGAGTGTGCCGGGCTGCTGTATCTGTGCCGGGAGCTGGACGGGCAGCCGATGTGCGGGGTGCTGGACGCCGGGGCGCGGATGACCGGGCGGCTGACCCTGGGGTACCGGGACGCGGTGGCCGTCGGCGACAGTGTGCTCGCGGCGGCCGGGACACGGATGCGCGGGCACGAGTTCCACCGGACCGCAGTGGAGCCCGGGGCGGGGGCCGAACCCGCCTGGGGCCTCAAGACCCCCCGGCGTCGGGTCGAGGGGTTCGTGCGGCGCGGTGTGCACGCCAGCTATCTGCACACGCACTGGGCGGCACAGCCCGGTGTCGCCCGTCGGTTCGTGGAGAGGTGCCGGACGTCATGAGCAGCAGGCTGGTCGGGGTCGGGGTCGGGCCCGGGGATCCGGAGCTGGTGACCGTCAAGGGCGTGAACGCCCTGCGGGAGGCCGAGGTCGTGGTCGTTCCCGTGATGGACACGGGAGAGCGCGGGCGGGCCGAGGCGACCGTGTTGCACTACGTGCCCGAGGAGAAGGTCGTCCGGGTCGTGTTCGCGCTGAACGAGCGGAGCGACCGGGCGCGGCGCGAGGCGGCCTGGGACGCGGCGGGCGAGCGGGTCGCCGAGTTGCTGCGCGGGCACGGTTCCGTCGCCTTCGCGACCATCGGGGACCCCAACGTGTACTCCACGTTCACCTATCTCGCGCAGACGGTCGCCGATCTGGTGCCGGGGACCGTCGTCGAGACGGTGCCCGGGATCACCGCCATGCAGGACCTCGCCGCGCGGTCGGGCGCCGTGCTGACCGAGGGGACCGAGCCGCTCACGCTGGTGCCCGTCACGGCCGGCGCGACGGTGCTCAAGGAGGCCCTCGCCGGGCCCGGGACGGTCGTCGCCTACAAGTTCGGCCGGCAGGCGCACGAGGTCGCCGAGGCGCTGCGGGAGACCGGGCGGATCGGCGACGCGGTATGGGGATCGGCGCTGGGGCTGACGGAGGAGTCGATCCGGCCGGCCGCCGACCTGGACGGCACTCCCCTGCCCTATCTGTCGACGCTCATCTCCCCCGCTCGGCGCGACGGCGGGCGGGGGAGATGAGCGTCGAC
>NZ_MUKA01000509.1 GCF_002150735.1 Streptomyces africanus | reverse complement strand
CAGGCGGGGCGGGCTCGGGGCGTGGGCGCGGCGGCTGGCCGGGGGGCGTGGTGAGCAGGGGACTCCCGCGCGCGGGACGTACGAGGACGAGCCGGCCGACGTGACGGCGGAGCGCTCGCCGGCCGTCGGGCCGGCCGTGCCGGAGACCTGGCCGGATCCGGCCACGCTGCTGCTGACGGCGCTGGGCCCGGGCCCCCGGCTGTGGGAGCGCGGGCCGGGCCACCCGGAGGCGCTCGCGGTGCGCCTCGGCACCGCCGACCGGGCCGCGCCGGACGGCTCCGGCCTGCTGCCCGCGGTGCCCGTGACCGCCGGGCTGCGCGAGGTCGGCGCACTCGGTCTGGCCGGGCCCCGGGCGCGGCTCGCCGGGCTGGCCCGTGCCGTGCTGGCGCAGCTCACCGCGCTGCACTCCCCCGACACACTGGAGATAGTCCTGATCGCAGCGGACCGCTCCCGCCCCCTGGCGGAGCGCACCGCCGAGTGGTCCTGGCTGGGCTGGCTGCCGCATGTCCGTCCCGGGCACGGGCAGGACTGCCGCCTCCTGCTCGCCTACGACAGGGAACAGGCCGCCGCCCGCACGGACGAGCTCATGCGCCGCCTGGAGGACCAGCTGGCGGACGCGGGAGCCGGCGCCACGGGGGTCGGCGGGCTGCTGGGCAACGTGAGGTTCTCCCGGGCCCAGGAGACCGACGGTCAGGGCGGTGACAGCGGGGCGAGCGGCATCGCCGGTCCCGTGCCCCGCCGCCCCTCCTGGGCCCGGGACGACACCCCGGCTCCCGCCCCCGGCTACCCCGGCCCCTACACCGTCGTCGTCGTGGACGGCGACCCCGGCGGCGCCGACCTGCGCGCGGCCGTGGCGCGGCTGGCACTGGAGGGACCCCGGGCCGGGATCCATGTCGTCTGCCTGGCCGAGAC
>NZ_MUKA01000508.1 GCF_002150735.1 Streptomyces africanus | reverse complement strand
CGCCCGACGGGTATCTGCGGATCACCGACCGCAAGAAGGACCTCATCAAGACGTCGGGCGGCAAGTACATCGCGCCGGCCGAGGTCGAGGGGCAGTTCAAGGCGGTGTGCCCGTACGTGTCCAACATCCTCGTGCACGGGGCCGACCGGAACTTCTGCACGGCGCTCATCGCGCTCGACGAGGTCGCGATCACGGAGTGGGCGAAGGAGAACGGGCTGGAGGGGAAGTCGTACGAAGAGATCGTTTCCTCGCCGGTCACGGTGGAGATGGTCGACGGGTATGTGAAGCAGCTCAACGACGGGCTTCAGCGGTGGCAGACGATCAAGAAGTTCCGGTTGTTGCCGCGGGATCTTGACGTGGAGCACGGGGAGATCACGCCGAGTCTGAAGTTGAAGAGGCCCGTTGTGGAGCGGGAGTACAAGCATCTGATCGAGGAGATGTACGACGGGGCTCGCGAGGCGTAACGGGGTGGCGCGGGGGTTCGTCGGCGGCTGCGGGTTGTTCGTGGTTGCTCGCGCAGTTCCCCGCGCCCCTCAGGTGCCTCTCTCTACCCGGCGTTTCAAGTCCTGGATCTCCTTTCTCAGGCGTTCCACCTCTCTGCCTTTGCGGTAGAGGTCCAGGAAGACGCCGACCTTTGCCCTGAGGACCCAGGGGTCGAAGGGCTTGGTCACGTAGTCGGCGGCGCCTGTCGCGTAGCCGCGGAAGGCGTAGCCCGAGTCGTCGTCCGCGCCCGTCAGGAAGATGATCGGGACGTCGCGGGTCTGGTCCAGGCGTTTGATGTGGGCGGCCGTCTCGAAGCCGTCCATGCCGGGCATGCGGATGTCCAGCAGGACCAGGGCGACGGGCTGCCGCAGCACGGCCTTCATCGCCTCCTCGCCGGAACGGGCGCGTATCAGCGGCTCGTTGAGGGAGGCCAGGACGGCCTCCAGGGCGGTCAGGTTGTCCTCCATGTCGTCGACCAGGAGGATCCCGGCGCGTTCGGTGCTCATGACGGCCGGGCCTCCTGCGTGCTCTCCGCTTCCGGCGTGTCATCCGGGTCCAGCAGTTCGCACACGACCGTCAGCAGCCGGTCGATGTCCACCGGCTTGGGCACGTAGTCGTTGGCGCCGCGGGCGATGGACTTCTCGCGGTCGCCGGGCATCGCCTTCGCGGTCAGGGCGACGATGGGCAGGTCCGCCCAGCGCGGGGTGCGGCGGATCGCGGAGATGGTCTCGTAGCCGTCCATCTCCGGCATCATGATGTCCATCAGCACCAGTCCGACGTCCGCGCTGCGCTCCAGCATCTCGATGCCCTCGCGGCCGTTCTCCGCGTACAGCACGGTCATGCCCACGCGGCCCAGGACATGGGTGAGGGCGAAGACGTTGCGGATGTCGTCGTCGACGATCAGCACCCGCCGCCCGGCCAGGATCCGGCCCGGCCTGCCGGACGTCCACGACTCCAGCCTGGCCGGCGAGGGCCAGGCGTCGTCCGTGTCGTACGCGGCCGGGAACGGTCCGGCGGCGGCCGGCTGCAGGGTCGGGGGCGGTCCGGGGGGATCCTCGGGGGCCGGTCCGGGCGCCGTGTGACCGGGGCTCACGACCGGCACGTACAGGGTGAACGTGGAGCCCTTGCCCGGTTCGCTCTCGGCGACGATCCGGCCGCCGAGCAGGCCCGCGATCTCCCGGCTGATGGACAGGCCGAGGCCGGTGCCGCCGTACTTGCGGTTGGTGGTGCCGTCGGCCTGCTGGAACGCCTCGAAGATCACCGGGAGTTTCTCCGGCGCGATGCCGATGCCGGTGTCGGACACGGTGAAGGCGATGACGTCGTCGGTGTCCCGGACGTAGTGATGCTCGGCGTCCTTCACCCGGTCCACCCGCAGCTCGACCTTGCCCGACGCGGTGAACTTGATCGCGTTGGAGAGGAGGTTGCGCAGGATCTGCTGGAGGCGCTGTTCGTCCGAGTACATCTCGCGCGGTACGTCCTCGCCGACCGCCAGCTCGAAGGCGAGCCCCCGGTCGATGGTCAGGGGACGGAACGTGGCGTGGACGTAGTCCAGCAGCTTGATGAGGGGCAGCCGCTTGGGGCGTACGTCCATCCGGCCGGCCTCGATCTTCGACAAATCCAGGATGTCGTTGATCAGCTGGAGGAGGTCCGAGCCCGAACGGTGGATCGTCGTCGCGAACTGCACCTCCTGGTCGGAGAGATGACCGTCCGGGTTGTCGGAGAGCAGCCGGGCCAGGATCAGCAGGGAGTTGAGCGGGGTGCGCAGCTCGTGCGACATGTTCGCCAGGAACTCCGACTTGTACTGCGAGGAGGTGGCCAGCAGGGCGGCCTTCTCCTCCAGTTCGGCGTTGGAGCGCTGGAGTTCGCCCTGCTGCTTTTGGAGTTCGTCCGAGCGTTCCTGGAGCTGCATGGCGAGGCGCTGGGACTCGCCGAGCAGGGACTCCGTGCGGGAGTTGGCGATGATCGTGTTGATGGCGACGCCGATGGTGTTGACGAACTGGTCGAAGAAGGCCAGGTGCACGTCGGAGAAGCGGGAGAAGGAGGCGAGCTCGATGACGCCGAGGAGCTTGTTCTCGAAGAGGATCGGGATGATGACGATCGTCGTGGGAGCCGCCTCGCCGAGGCCGCTGTTGATTTTGATGTAGTCGGGCGGGGCGCCCTCGACCAGGATCCGCTTCTTCTCCCGGGCCGCCTGCGCGACCAGGCCGTGCACCGGGAGGGCGCCGGTCTCGACCGTCGCGTCCTGGGCGGCGCCGTAGCCGGCGATGAAGGCGAGCCCCTTGGTGGGAACCGTCGCTCCGTCCTCCTCCGGATCGGCCAGGTAGAACGCGCCGTACTGGGCGTTCACCAGCGGAGTCAGCTCGCGGAGTATCAGGTCGGCGACCTCCATCAGGTCGCGGTGGCCCTGCATCAGGGCGGCCAGGCGGGCCAGGTTGGACTCCAGCCAGTCCTTCGCGCGGGTCGTCTCGCGCAGGTTGGCCACCATCAGGTTGATGTTGTCCTTCAGCTCGGCGACCTCGCCGCGGGTCTCGACCGTGATCGAGCGGGACATGTCGCCCTGGGCCACGGCGGAGGCGACCTCGGCGATCGCGCGGACCTGGGTCGTGAGGTTCGAGGCCAGTTCGTTGACGTTCGTCGTCAGGCGCTTCCAGGTGCCGTAGACGCCCTCGACCCTGGCCTGGCCGCCGAGCTGTCCCTCGGAGCCGACCTCGCGGGCCACGCGCGTGACCTCCGAGGCGAAGGAGGACAGCGTGTCGACCATCGTGTTGATCGTGGTCTTCAGCTCCAGGATCTCGCCGCGCGCGTCCACGTCGATCTTCCGGGACAGGTCGCCCTGCGCCACGGCCGTCGCGACCTGGGCGATGTTGCGGACCTGGGAGGTGAGGTTGTCGGCCATGGAGTTGACGTTGTCCGTCAGGTCCCGCCAGACGCCGGAGACGCCCAGCACCTGGGCCCGGCCGCCGAGCCGGCCGTCGGTGCCGACCTCGCGGGCGACCCGGGTGACCTCGTCGGCGAAGGCGCGCAGTTGCTCCACCATCGTGTTGACGGTGTCCTTCAGCTCCAGGATCTCGCCGCGGGCGTCGACCGTGATCTTCTTCGACAGGTCGCCGTTGGCCACGGCCGTCGTCACCTGGGCGATGTTGCGGACCTGCGAGGTCAGGTTCAGCGCCATGAAGTTGACGTTGTCGGTGAGGTCCTTCCAGACGCCGGAGACGCCCCGGACCTGGGCCTGACCGCCGAGGTTGCCCTCGGTGCCGACCTCGCGGGCGACGCGGGTGACCTCGTCGGCGAAGGCGGAGAGCTGGTCGACCATCGTGTTGATCGTGGACTTGAGCTCCAGGATCTCGCCCTTGGCCTCCACCGTGATCTTCTTGCCGAGATCGCCCTGGGCGACGGCGGTGGAGACGAGCGCGATGTTCCGCACCTGCGAGGTGAGGTTGTCGGCCATGAAGTTGACGTTGTCGGTGAGGTCCTTCCAGACGCCGGAGACGCCCCGGACCTGGGCCCGGCCGCCGAGGTTGCCCTCGGTGCCGACCTCGCGGGCGACGCGGGTGACCTCGTCGGCGAAGGCGGAGAGCTGGTCGACCATCGTGTTGATGGTCGACTTGAGCTCCAGGATCTCACCCTGCGCGTCGACCGTGATCTTCTGGGACAGGTCGCCGTTGGCCACGGCCGTCGTCACCTGGGCGATGTTGCGGACCTGCGAGGTCAGGTTCGACGCCATGAAGTTGACGTTGTCGGTGAGGTCCTTCCAGACCCCGGACACGCCCCGGACCTGCGCCCGGCCGCCCAACTGCCCCTCGGTGCCGACCTCCCTGGCCACCCGGGTGACCTCGTCGGCGAAGGCGGAGAGCTGGTCGACCATCGTGTTCACGGTCAGCTTCAGTTCCAGCAGCTCGCCGGTCGCCTCCACCGTGACCGTGCGGGTCAGATCGCCGCGTGCCACCGCCGTCGTGACCGCCGCGATGTCCCGCACCTGGGCCGTCAGCCGGGCCGCCATCGTGTTGACGGCCTCGGTCACGTCCCGCCAACTGCCCGACAGCCCCTGCACCTTGGCGCGGCCGCCGAGCCGCCCCTCGGTGCCGACCTCGCGCGCGACCCGCGTCACCTCGCCGGTGAACAGGGAGAGCTGGTCGACCATCTTGTTCACGGCCCGGCCGAGGCGCCGCAGGTCGCCGCGTAACTCGCGCGTACCGTCGTGCAGATCGACCCGCTGGGTCAGATCGCCGCCGGCCACCGCGTCCAGCACGCGCGTGGCGTTCGCCGCCGGGGCGACGAGGGCGTCGAGCAGCTGGTTCACGTCGTTGACGCGGGACGTCCACAGGCCCTGTCCCGGACTGGCCGAGAGCCGCTCGTCGAGCCGGCCGTGCCGCACCAGCTCCCGTCTGACGCGCTGCGCCTCGGTGGTGAAGTGGAGGTCGCGGTCCACGATCTGGTTGAAGACCGCGGTGAGCTCGGCCACCATCCCGTGGCCGGTTTCCGGCACCTTGGTGAAGTCGCCGTCGCGTGCGGCTGTCATGGCGGCGAGCAGCGGACGCAGATCGGATGCACGAATCTGACCGTCTTCGTACCGGTCTTCGACCACAGGAGTAGCACTGTTCTCACTCATGACGGCCCACTTCGGTAACTCGGCGCTTATGGGCGTGGCCAGTCTGTCACCCTGTCGGCATCGACTGTGGCGTATTCGTACGAACTGCCCGGGGAGCTGTCCATGGGGGCCATTCCGACGCAACGGGAGACCGCTTCCCGTGCCTCAGAGGCGCCTGCGCACGCTTCGGAGATGCCCGTGCCGCCGCACGAGGGGGCCGTCTCCGAGGAGTGTGCGCTGCCTTCCGAGGCGCCGGCGCCCGGGTCCGAGGCGCCCGTGCCGGGTTCCGAGCTGCCCGTGCCCGCATCCGGGCCCGTGGTCGCTTCCGAGAGGCTCGTGGTGGCTTCCGAGGGGCCGGTGGTCGCTTCCGAGGCGCCCGCGAAGGAGCGCGCGCGGGCGTACGCGACCCTGTCCGGCAGCTCTCTCGCGCCGGGCTCCGCGCGCGCCCTGGTGCGCGCGGCGATCGCCGAGTGGACCGGACTCGGCCTGCCGGGCGCCGAGCACCTCACCGACCGTCTCGCCGACGACGCCCTGCTCGTCGTCAGCGAACTCGTCACCAACGCCGTCGTGCACGCCGGCACCGACGTCCAGCTGGAATGCCGGCTGGAAGGCGACGACCAGGACACGGCCGCGCTGCTCGTCGAGGTCTCCGACCACCACCCCTCACGCGCCCCGCGCGGCAGCGAGCCGGAAACGCCGCAGGACACCCCGGAGTACGGACGCGGCCTGCGGCTCGTCGGCGCGCTCTCCGAGGCCTGGGGCATCACGTACCGCACGGGCCGGAAGACCGTGTGGGCGCGGTTGCCCGCCGGGGGATGCGAGGCCGGCGACCAGATCGAGGCGTACGCCGGGGAGCACGCGCTGGCGCGCGGGCTGCGCGTGGCGGAGATCCTGGCGCCGGAGCCACCTCCCGGGCAGCAGGCCCGGGAGAGCCGGGCGAAGGACGCACGCGACCCGCAGGACCCCGGCGGCTCGGGCGACCTGCGCGACTGGCAGGACCTGCGGGACTGGCGGGAGCGGTACGAGGACTGCGACGGCCGGGACGGACGCGACGGCTCCTGGCTGGGCCGCGGGGCCCTCTCCTTCCTCGCCGAGGCCTCCGACCTGCTCGCCGGACAGCTCGACGAGGACCTGGTCGCCGCCCTCGCCGGGCAGTTGATCGTGCCCCGGCTGGCCGACTGGTGCGCGGTGTGGCTGGAAGACGAGGCCACCGCCGGCGGCTGGAGCGGCGGGGCCGGACCGGGCGGGCCCCGGCTGGCCCGGGTCTGGCACGGCAGCGAGAACCGCATCGAGGAGCTGCGCCGGGCCCTGGAGAAGGACACCCCACACCCGTCCGACCCGTTACAAGCCGGTCCGTCCGACTATCCCTGGCCCGGCGAGGCGCTCGGTGACGCCCCCGGCGAGCCGGGCTCGGCCCTGGCGTACCGGCTCGTCGCCGGTGGACGCCCGCTGGGCACCCTCGTCATCGGACGGTCCGGGTCCGCCGGCTTCCCCGACGAGATCACCGGCCTGGTCGAGGACCTCAGCCGCCGGGTCGCGCTCGCCATCGGCGCCGCCCGCCAGTACGCCCGCCAGGCCACCATCAGCGCCGTACTCCAGCGCGGACTGCTGCCCGGCGCCGTGGCCGAGATCCCCGGGGTGCGCAGCGCCCTCGTCTACGAGCCGTGCGACAAGGGCGGGCCCAGCGGCGACTTCTACGACCTGTTCCCGGCCGGAGACGGCCGCTGGTGCTTCGCCGTCGGCGACGTCCAGGGCAAGGGACCCGAGGCCGCCGTCGTGATCGGCCTGGCCCGGCCCTGGCTGCGGCTGCTGGCCCGTGAGGGCTACCGGGTCGCCGACGTCCTCGACCGCCTCAACCAGCTGCTGCTCGACGACGCCACGGAGGCCGCGGACGCGGCGGCCCGGGCCCTGGTGGCGGCGGGCGCGCGGCCGACTCCGCCCGGCGACGGCCCCCAGACGCGTTTCCTGTCCCTGCTGTATGGCGAACTCGTCCCCTTCGACGGCGGTGTCCGCTGCACCGTCGCCTCCGCCGGGCACCCGCTGCCCCTGCTGCTCGGGGCGGGCGGCGAGGTCCACACGGCCGCGCAGCCGCAGACCCTGCTGGGCGTCGTCGAGGACGCCACGTACGCGAGTGAGACCTTCGAGCTGCGCTCCGGCGACACGCTGCTGTGCGTGACCGACGGCGTCACCGAGCGCCGTTCCGGCTCCCGCCAGTTCGACGACGGCGACGGTCTCGCGACGGCGCTGGCCGGGTGCGCGGGGCTGGACGCGGAGCTGATAGCCGAGCGGATCACGCGGCTGGTGCACGAGTTCGGGGCGCGGCCGCCGGCGGACGATCTGGCGCTGCTGGTGCTCCAGGCGGAGTGAGTGCCCGGGTGCTGGACAATGGGACGTATGCCTTCCGCACTCCCCGACGGTGAGCCCGTCCCCGACGACGGCGCGCTGCCCGCGTCCGCGCTCGCCGGGGCCGCCGACCGTCCGCTCGGGTTCTACCTGCATGTTCCGTACTGCGCGACCCGCTGCGGCTACTGCGACTTCAACACCTATACGGCGACCGAGCTGCGCGGCAGCGGTGGTGTGCTGGCCTCGCGTGACAACTACGCCGGGACGTTGGTCGACGAGGTCCGGCTGGCACGGAAAGTGCTGGGGGACGACCCGCGGCCCGTTCGTACGGTGTTCGTGGGCGGGGGTACGCCGACCCTGCTCGACGCCGGTGACCTGGTGCGGATGCTCGCGGCCGTCCGTGACGAGTTCGGGCTCGCGGAGGATGCCGAGGTCACGACCGAGGCGAACCCGGAGTCGGTGGATCCGGCGTATCTGGCGGCCCTGCGTGAGGGGGGCTTCAACCGGATCTCCTTCGGGATGCAGAGCGCGCGGCAGCATGTGCTGAAGGTGCTGGACCGGACGCATACGCCGGGGCGGCCCGAGGCGTGTGTCGCGGAGGCCCGGGCGGCCGGTTTCGAGCATGTCAATCTCGACCTGATCTACGGCACGCCGGGGGAGTCCGACGACGACTGGCGGGCGTCGCTGGACGCGGTGCTGGGGGCCGGGCCGGACCATGTCAGCGCGTACGCCCTGATCGTCGAGGAAGGGACGCAGCTGGCTCGGCGGATCCGCCGGGGCGAGGTGCCGATGACCGACGACGACGTGCATGCCGACCGGTACCTGATCGCGGACGAGGTCCTCTCGGGCGCGGGCTTCGAGTGGTACGAGGTGTCGAACTGGGCGACCTCGGAGGCGGGGCGGTGTCTGCACAACGAGCTGTACTGGCGGGGGGCCGACTGGTGGGGGGCCGGGCCTGGCGCGCACAGTCACGTGGGTGGCGTGCGGTGGTGGAACGTGAAGCATCCCGGGGCGTATGCGGGGGCGCTGGCGGCGGGGCGGTCGCCCGGTGCCGGGCGTGAGGTGCTGTCGGAGGAGGATCGGCGGGTCGAGCGGATTCTGCTGGAGTTGCGGTTGCGGGAAGGTGTGCCGCTTTCGCTGCTGCGGGAGGAGGGGCTTGCGGCGTCGCGGCGGGCGTTGTCGGACGGGCTTCTGGATGCCGGTCCGTACGAGGAGGGGCGTGCTGTACTGACGTTGCGGGGGCGGTTGCTGGCGGACGGCGTGGTGCGCGACCTGGTGGACTGAGGTGCTGGGCGTTGTCGCTGAGGCCGGGTGGGTACGCAGCCCGGCGTAGCGGGGCGCCGCTGCGCCCACCCGTGCCGCCCTGGGCGTACCTCCCAGGCCCTTAAGGCACTGGGGGAGGCACGATTGCCCGCAGCTCAGCGGGGATAAAAGGGTAATGCCGGCGCAGCTCCCCAGCTGCGCCGGCATTGGTGCCGTCCGCCGCACCCCCGTCCCCACGGGGTTTCATGGGTGGGATGTCCCCGCCCGGACCGCTCTTCCGGGCCTGGGGTCGCCGCTCAGCGCCCCAGCATCTCTCCCACGGACGACGCTTGTGTGGCCACTGTCTCCCACCCGTCGAAGACGAGGAGGAGCAGGACCGCCAGGGGAAGGGCCATCAGCGTCGCCACCACGGGGTGGCGACGGCCCTGGCGGCGGCGGAACGCGGCGGCGTACACCTTGCGTCCCTCCTCGCGGATCAGTGTCCGCGGTGCCGTGTGGGCCATGGTCCCTCTCCTGACCGTTCTCAGTTGTCGTCGGCAGCGGCGGGTGTCTGACCTCGGGGGACGAGTGCTGCACCCGCCGCTTGACCTCAAATCTAGGTCTCCGGCCCCTCCCGGGCGTCATGCCCTCGTACCGATTGCCGGGCCTCCCGGAGGATGAGCCGCCACCTGCGATGTACTCCCCTGGGTGGAGACGGAGACTCAGGTCTCAGGGTCTTCCCCGACGGGACGCCCGGCTCACCCCGCTTTGTCCGAGCTTTCCTCCCGTGGAACCGGCTGTTCGACCAGGGCCAGCACCCGGTTCGCCATGAAGCGGGCCGTACGCACCACGGCCCCCGTCCTGGTGACTTCGCTCACTTCCACGACACCTCGGCGTACCGCCGTCTCCACCCTGCGGCCCGCCCTGCTCGCCACCACCTCGTACGTGCGCGTCGTGTCGCCGGCGTCCACGACTATCTCCACACGGTCACCCTTCACGGGTCCAATCCCCCTTCCGGGTCAGGCGGTTGGGGCCATCCCCCGCGCGAACACGGCCCGTCCGCACGCCCCCTGACCGCCCTTCAAGTCTCCCACCCACCACTGACAATCCATCGCCCCGAGAGGGCGCGGCCTCTGCGCGCGGGCGGCCGTGGAAACGTAAGCTGTGGCTCGTCACAGGACCGGGCAGCGGGGATGAACATGGCGATGATGCGCCTGAGGCGCGAGGACCCGCGCGTCGTCGGCTCGTTCAGGCTTCACAGACGGCTCGGCGCGGGCGGGATGGGCGTGGTCTACCTGGGCTCCGACAAGAAGGGGCAGCGGGTCGCGCTCAAGGTCATCCGGCCCGACCTGGCGGAGGACCAGGAGTTCCGCTCGCGGTTCGCCCGTGAGGTCTCGGCGGCACGGCGGATCCGCGGCGGGTGCACGGCACGGCTCGTGGCCGCCGACCTCGACGCCGACCGGCCCTGGTTCGCCACCCAGTACGTACCCGGTCCCTCCCTGCACGACAAGGTCGCCGCCGAGGGACCGCTCGGCGCGGCCGACGTCGCGGCCGTCGGTGCCGCCCTGTCGGAGGGCCTGGTCGCCGTGCACGAGGCCGGGGTCGTGCACCGGGACCTGAAGCCGAGCAACGTCCTGCTCGCCGAGGACGGGCCGAAGGTCATCGACTTCGGCATTTCCCGGCCGAAAGACAGCGAGTTGCGGACTGAGACCGGGAAGCTGATCGGTACGCCGCCTTTCATGGCGCCCGAGCAGTTCCGGCGGCCCAGGGAAGTGGGGCCCGCCGCCGATGTGTTCGCCCTCGGGTCCGTGATGGTGCATGCGGCGACCGGGAAGGGGCCGTTCGACTCCGACAGTCCCTACGTCGTCGCCTATCAGGTCGTGCACGACGAGCCGGAGCTGGCCGGGGTACCGGAAGAGCTGGTGCCGCTCGTGCTGCGGTGTCTCGCCAAGGAGCCCGAGGACCGGCCCTCCCCCGACGAGTTGATGCGGGAACTGCGGTCGGTGGCGGCCTCGTACGACACGCAGGCGTTCATACCGGCGCAGCGCGTGGAGGAGGCGGAGCAGCAGGAGGCAGTGGCTGTTGCGGAGCAGGGCGGCGGGGGTCCTGGCGAGGAGGTGTCGCGTCGGGCCGCAGTGCGGTTCGGTAAGCGGGCCGTCCTCGGTGCCGGGGCTCTCGGGCTGGCCGTCGCCGGTGCGCTGGCGGCCGTTCCCCTGCTCGGGGGTGGTGGGCCGGGGCACGAGGTCGCCGCCGCGCCGCGGACCACGGCGGCCGCGTTCTCGGCGTGGGAGGCGCCGGCGCTGTCCGGGAAGAGCATGCCCCAGTGTTCTTACGCTGCGGGGAAGTTGCTGTGTGCGCAGACCGGGCTGGTCTTCGCTCTCGATCCTGTCGACGGGCGGCTGCTGTGGCGGCATCCTCTGGACGCGAGCGGGCCGCCGAGCGGGGCTCCGGTCGTGTCGGGTGGGCTGGTGCCGGCCGGCCTGGGCCAGGGGCGGCGGTTGGCGATGCTCGATCCCGGCTCGGGTGACGTGAAGCGGCGGCAGGAGCTGCCCGCGTACGGGGGGCTGCGGGCCGTCGGCGGCATGCTGCTGCTCACCGCGGCCGACGGGACGGTGAGCGGGGTGGAGAGCGCCTCGGGCGAGGTGAAGTGGAGCCATCGGATTCCCGGGCAGGACGTGCCGTACTTCGTCTCGTTCCCCGGGGATCCGCTGGCTTACGCGGCGAGCGTGTCGGATGACGGGTCCGGTACGAGGGTCACGGCGGTGGATCCGGGCACCGGGGATGTGCGGTGGGAGGCGCGGCTGGCGGGGGCGTTGCAGCCGCTCGGGGTCGTGGACGGGGCGGTCGTGTTCGTGGCGGTCGATGCCGTGCGGGGGGACGCGCGGGCCGTGGTCCGTTACGACCCGGAGCGCCGGGCGAGTGTGCGAGTGCCGTTGCGTGTTCCGCTGCAGCAGGTGGCGGGGAGTGTGCACGGGGACGTCGTGCACCTCATGGCGACGGGCGGTGCGCTGGTCGCCGTCGATCTGGAGGCGCGTCGGCAGCGGTGGACTCTGGAGACCGGAGTCGTCCGGGGGTCGACGCCGGTCGCCGACGACCGGTACGTGTACGTCACCGCGCCGGACGGGCGGCTGCTCGCCGTCGACGCGCGGCGCGGGAAGCTCGTCGGGCAGACGTCTCCGCGGCTGGGCGACCGGTCGGACCGGGTTCCGGCAGCGCTTCCCGAGCCCGTGCTCGTGGGCGACCGTGTCTATGCCGGTGCGCCGGACGGGTCCGTCTTCGCCGTGAGCGGGCGTGATCCGTCGGGGTGGTAGCGCGTACGGGGAAGGGCCGCTCCCGGGAGACCCGGGGGCGGCCCTTTCGTGTGGAGTGCTCAGCCCAGCTTCGTGACGTCTCGCACGGCGCCCTTGTCCGCGCTGGTCGCCATCGCCGCGTAGGCCCGCAGCGCCGCCGAGACCTTGCGGTCGCGGTTCTTCGGGGCGTACACGCCGTTCAGCGCCTGCTCGCGGCGGGCCAGCTCGGCGTCGTCGACGAGGAGCTCGATGGTGCGGTTCGGGATGTCGATGCGGATGCGGTCGCCGTCCTCGACGAGGGCGATGGTGCCGCCGGCGGCGGCCTCGGGCGAGGCGTGGCCGATGGAGAGGCCGGAGGTGCCGCCGGAGAAGCGGCCGTCGGTGATCAGGGCGCAGGTCTTGCCGAGGCCGCGGCCCTTCAGGTACGAGGTCGGGTAGAGCATCTCCTGCATGCCGGGGCCGCCCTTGGGGCCCTCGTAGCGGATGACGACGACGTCGCCCTCCTTGATCTGCTTCAGCAGGATCTTCTCGACGGCCTCCTCCTGCGACTCGCAGACGACCGCCGGGCCCTCGAAGGTCCAGATCGACTCGTCGACGCCGGCCGTCTTCACCACGCAGCCGTCGACGGCGAGGTTGCCCTTGAGGACCGCGAGGCCGCCGTCCTTGGAGTACGCGTGCTCGACGGAGCGGATGCAGCCGCCCTCGGCGTCCTCGTCGAGGGCCTCCCAGCGCTCGGACTGGGAGAAGGCCTCGGCGGAGCGGACGCAGCCGGGGGCCGCGTGCCACAGCTCGACCGCCTCGGGGGACGGGGAGCCGCCGCGCACGTCCCAGGTCTTCAGCCAGTCGGACAGGGACGGGCTGTGGACCGCGTGCACGTCCTCGTTGAGCAGGCCCGCGCGGTGCAGCTCGCCGAGGAGGGCGGGGATGCCGCCGGCGCGGTGCACGTCCTCCATGTAGTACGTGCGGTCCTTGGCGACGTTCGGCGCCACCTTGGCCAGGCAGGGGACCCGGCGGGAGACCGCGTCGATCTCCTCCAGGCCGAACGGGACGCCGGCCTCCTGGGCCGCGGCCAGCAGGTGCAGGATCGTGTTGGTGGAGCCGCCCATCGCGATGTCGAGGGCCATCGCGTTCTCGAAGGCCGCGAAGGTGGCGACGTTGCGCGGCAGGACCGTCTCGTCGTCCTGCTCGTAGTAGCGGCGGGTGATGTCCATGACCGTGTTGGCCGCGTCGACGTAGAGCTGCTTGCGCGCGGTGTGCGTGGCCAGGACCGAGCCGTTGCCGGGGAGGGAGAGGCCGATGGCCTCCGTGAGGCAGTTCATCGAGTTGGCGGTGAACATGCCGGAACACGAGCCGCAGGTCGGACAGGCGTTCTCCTCGATGCGGAGGATGTCCTCGTCCGAGATCTTCTCGTTCACGGCCTCGGACATCGCGTCGACCAGGTCGAGCGTGCGGACCGTGCCGTCGACGAGCGTGGCCCGGCCGGACTCCATCGGGCCGCCGGAGACGAAGACCGTCGGGATGTTCAGGCGCAGGGCCGCGTTGAGCATGCCCGGTGTGATCTTGTCGCAGTTGGAGATGCAGATCAGGGCGTCGGCGCAGTGGGCCTCGACCATGTACTCCACGCTGTCCGCGATCAGGTCCCGGGAGGGGAGGCTGTAGAGCATGCCGCCGTGGCCCATGGCGATGCCGTCGTCGACCGCGATCGTGTTGAACTCGCGCGGGATGCCGCCGGCCTCGACGATCGCCTCGCTGACGATCCGGCCGACCGGCTGGAGGTGGGTGTGGCCCGGCACGAACTCCGTGAAGCTGTTGGCGACCGCGATGATCGGCTTGCGGCCGATGTCCGCACCCGGTACACCGGAGGCGCGCATAAGGGCGCGGGCGCCCGCCATGTTGCGGCCGTGGGTGACTGTGCGGGACCTCAGCTCGGGCATCGTCGCTCGCTCCTTCAGAGACTGCGTCAGAGGATTCGGAGATTTCTGACTGCTACCGAGCGTACGCCGGTCATCCAGAGGGCGGGACGGAGTGTCCGGAATGCGGGACGCATGTCTCGGCCGACGGCGGTTCAGGGCCCGGTGAGGTGGCCCTGCACGACCGGCGCCAGGCGCGCGATGATCTGCTCGGTATCCGCCGAGGCCAGCGGCTCGATCTTGATGACGTACCGCAGCATCGCGGTGCCCACCAGCTGGGCGGCGGCCAGCTCGGCCCGCAGTTCGGCGTCCGGCAGGTCCAGTCGTCCCGCGATGCGGCGCAGCACCTGGGCGGCGACGATACGGCGGAAGACGGCGGCCGCCGTGTCGTTGGTGACGGCGGAGCGGACGATGGCGAGCAGGGGCGCTCGGGTCGCCGGGTTCTCCCAGACGCCGAAGAAGAACCGGGCCAGGCGCTCCCCGACGCCGTCCAGGGGACCCTCCTCGATGGCCTTCGGCGCGTCCAGGGCGGGTCCGAAGGACAGGGTGATCGCCGCTTCGAAGACCTGCTCCTTCGTCCCGAAGTAGTGGTGCACGAGCGCCGGGTCGACCCCGGCCGCCTTGGCGATGCCGCGTACGGACGTCTTCTCGTAGCCGCGCTCGGAGAACTCCTCGCGGGCGGCGGTCAGGATGCGGTCCCGCGTGTCGGCCGATTCCGTGCGCGGGGGGCGGCCCCGGCGGCGGGCGGTGGACCCCGTGGCGGCGTCGGTGCCGGTGCCGGGGCCAGGACCGGGGTTGGCGCGAGGGCCGGTCCCCTTACCGGTGGCGTCCGGGGGACCGGCCGGGGGGCGGTCGTTCATCGCCTCGGTACCTTCGCCGCCGAGGCCAGGTGCAGGCGTGTGAAGGCCAGCGCCTCCGCCAGGTCGGCCTCCCGCTCCGCGCTCGACATGGCGCGGCGGGTGTTGACCTCGATCACGACATGGCCGTCGAAGCCGGTGACGGCGAGCCGCTCCAGGACCTCGGCGCAGGGCTGGGTGCCGCGGCCGGGCACGAGGTGCTCGTCCTTGGCCGAGCCCCTGCCGTCGGCGAGATGGACGTGGCCCAGGCGGTCGCCCATGCGGTCGACCATGTCCAGCGCGTCGGCGCGGGCCGTCGCGGTGTGGCTGAGGTCGATCGTGAAGTGGCGGTAGTCGTCCTTCGTCACGTCCCAGTCGGGGGCGTACGCGAGCATCTCGCGGTCGCGGTAGCGCCAGGGGTACATGTTCTCGACGGCGAACCGTACGTCCGTCTCGTTCGCCATGCGCCAGACGCCCGCGACGAAGTCCCTGGCGTACTGGCGCTGCCAGCGGAACGGGGGGTGGACGACGACCGTGCTCGCGTCGAGCTTCTCGGCCGCCGCGCGGGCCCGCTGGAGCTTGGTCCAGGGGTCCGTGGACCAGACGCGCTGCGTGATGAGCAGACAGGGGGCGTGGACGGCCAGGACGGGGATCTGGTGGTAGTCGCTCAGTCTGCGCAGGGCTTCGATGTCCTGGCTCACGGGGTCGGTCCAGACCATGACCTCGACTCCGTCGTAGCCGAGGCGCGCGGCGATCTCGAAGGCCGTGGCCGTCGACTCCGGGTAGACCGAGGCCGTCGACAGGGCGACCTTCGCGTCCGGGATCCTTACGGCTGGCTCTGCCATGCAGGACAGATTACGGGGTGTGGTCGGGGTGGAGCGGGGTGCCTATTCGCCGTTGTGGTGTTTGCCATAGACGGCTCCGTCCTCCCTGCGGACTCATACCGACTCCATGTGATCCAGGCGGCGCAGGATCACGCCCTCCCTGAGTGCCCAGGGGCAGATCTCCAGGCGCTCCACGCCGAAGAGGTCCATCGTGGCCTCGGCGACCAGGGCGCCCGCCAGCAGCTGGCCCGCCCTGCCCTCCGAGACGCCCGGGAGTTCGGCTCGTTCCGCCTCCGTCATTCCGGCCAGCCTCGGGACCCATTCCTCCAGGGACTTCCGTTTGAGTTCCCGCTGGACGTAGAGGCCTTCGGCGGAGCGGGCGGCTCCGGCGATGCGGGCGAGCTGCTTGAAGGTCTTGGACGTGGCGACGACGCGGTCGGGCGGGCCGAACCGGCTGAACTCGCCGACCGTGCGGGCGACCTCGGTGCGGACATGCCGGCGCAGGGCGCGTACGTCGTCCGGGGCGGGCGGGTCGCCGGGCAGCCACCCGGCGGTGAGGCGGCCGGCGCCCAGCGGCAGGGACGCGGTCGCGTCGGGCTCCTCGTCGATGCCGTAGGCGATCTCCAGGGAGCCGCCGCCGATGTCCAGGACCAGCAGTTTCCCGGCCGACCAGCCGAACCAGCGGCGGGCGGCGAGGAAGGTGAGGCGGGCCTCCTCCTCGCCGGTGAGGACCTGGAGCTCGACGCCGGTCTCGGTGCGCACGCGCGCGAGGACGTCGTCGGCGTTGCCTGCCTCGCGCACGGCGGAGGTGGCGAACGGCAGGAGGTCCTCGACGCCCTTGTCCTCGGCCGCCTGGAGTGCCTCGTGGACGACCGAGACCAGCCGGTCGACGCCCTGGGGACCGATCGCGCCGTCGCCGTCGAGGAGCTGGGCGAGGCGCAGTTCCGCCTTGTGCGAGTGCGCGGGCAACGGGCGCGCGCCGGGATGCGCGTCCACCACGAGCAGATGCACCGTGTTCGATCCCACGTCGAGGACACCGAGTCTCATGTACGGAACGCTACTGCCAGCCGTGCCGTCCACCGTCCTCGGTGCGGGAAGAAGGCCCGTACCCTGGACTCGTGCCAAAGACGAAAAAGGCGAAGCGCGACAAATCATCGGGCGTCCCGCGGCCCGGCGAGAAGGGCCCCGACGAGAAGGGCCTCGACTTCGCCCGTGCGTGGGTGGAGTTTCCTGATCCGGCGGACGACGAGCAGGTCTTCCGCTGCGATCTGACATGGCTGACCTCTCGCTGGAACTGCATCTTCGGCAGCGGCTGCCAGGGCATCCAGGCCGGCCGCGCGGACGACGGGTGCTGCACGTTGGGTGCCCACTTCTCCGACGAGGACGACGAGAAGCGGGTCGCCGAGCATGTGGCGAGGCTCACCCCGGACATCTGGCAGCACCATGCCGAGGGCACGAGCAACGGCTGGGTCTCCGAGGACGAGGACGGCGACCGGCAGACACGCCCCTTCCAGGGCTCGTGCATCTTCCAGAACCGGCCCGGCTTCCCGGGCGGCGCGGGCTGCTCGCTGCACATCCTCGCTCTGAAGGAGGGCCGCGAGCCGCTGGAGACCAAGCCGGACGTGTGCTGGCAGCTGCCGGTGCGGCGGACCTACGAGTGGATCGACCGGCCCGACGACACGCGGGTGCTCCAGGTGTCGATCGGTGAGTACGACCGGCGCGGCTGGGGGCCGGGCGGCCACGATCTGCACTGGTGGTGCACCTCGGCGACCTCGGCGCACGGCGCGGGCGAGCCGGTGTACGTCTCCTACCGGCCGGAATTGATCGAGCTGATGGGCAAGGCCGGCTACGACCGGCTGGTGGAGCTGTGCGAGGAGCGGCTGGCCTCGCAGCTGCCGTTGCTGGCGCCGCATCCGGCCGATCCGGTCGACTGACCGTCCATTGCGCTGACCGTCTATTCCGTGGACGGGATCGGGTCGCCGCTGTCGGAGGGCGGGACCGTCGGGTCCGTCGGGTCCGTCGGGTCCGGGTCCGAGGGCGTGGGTGTGGGGTCCGGGTCGGGTGACGGGGGCGGCGTGGTCGGCGTCGGGTCCGGTGGGGCCGAGGTCGTGGGCGTCGGGTCGGGCCGGGTCGGAG
>NZ_MUKA01000507.1 GCF_002150735.1 Streptomyces africanus | reverse complement strand
GCTCCTGTCCGCCCCCCGCCGCCTGCTCAAGCACCCCCGCCTGATGCACTACAACCGCCTCGCGGCCCTGGTCCTCCTGGCCAACGCGGCGTTCCTGTGGGCCGCCCGCCCCCTGGCCACGCCCACCCTCGGGCACGCCGCCCTCGCCAACCTCGCCCTCGCCGTCCTGGTGCGCCAGCAGTACGTCATCAACCTCCTGTTCCGGCTGGCGACTTCGGCCCCGGTGAGCTGGCCGCTGAAGATCCGCTGGACGTTCGGGAAGGTGTACCACTTCGGCGGGCTGCACGTGGGCGGGGCGCTGGCCGCGTCGGTCTGGTTCCTGGCCCTGACGGTCGCGGTGACCCGCGCCGGAACGGACCTGCCGCTGATCGCGCTGAGCTGGACCCTGGTGGCCCTCCTCGCCCTGATCGTCGCCACCGCGCTGCCGCCCTTCCGCTCCCGCCGGCACGACCACTTCGAGAAGATCCACCGCTTCGGCGGCTGGAGCGCCCTCGCGCTCCTGTGGACCCACACCCTGCTCTCCGGCCAGGGACCCGTGCCGCTCGCGGTCCTCGCCGTCGTCACGTTCAGCGTGGCCCTGCCCTGGCTGCGGCTGCGCAAGGTGGACGTCCGCACCGAACGCCCCTCCCGGCACGTGGCGCTGGCCCGCTTCGACTACGGCGAGACCCCCTTCGCCGGTTCCTCGACCGCGATCAGCCGCAGCCCGCTGACCGAGTGGCACTCCTTCGCCAACGTCCCCGCCCCCGGCCGCTCCGGCTTCCGGCTCACCATCTCCCGCGCCGGTGACTGGACCGGCTCCTTCATCGACGACCTGCCCTCGCGCGTGTGGGTGAAGGGCATCACCACCGCCGGAGTCGCCAACATCGAGGTCCTGTTCAGCAAGGTCGTCTACGTCGCGACCGGCAGCGGCATCGGCCCCTGCCTGCCCCATCTGCTCGCCGCCGAGGTCCCCTCGCGCCTGGTCTGGGCGACCCGCGACCCCCGCGCCACCTACGGCGACGCCCTCGTCGACGAGATCCTCGCCGTCCAGCCGCACGCCCTGGTCTGGGACACCTCCCGGCACGGCAAGCCCGACATGGTGCGGCTCGCCCACGCCGCGTACCGCGACTTCGGCGCGGAGGCGGTCATCTGCATCTCCAACAAGCGGCTGACCTGGCAGGTGGTGCACGGCCTGGAACGGCGCGGCATACCGGCGTACGGCGCGATCTGGGACTCGTAACCCACCTTCCAGGGAGGGAAGATGAACCACCTGAAAATCGAACGGGACGGCCGCGTGGTGACCGTCCGCCTGCACCGCCCGCACGCCCTGAACGCGCTCAGCTCCGAGCTGCTCGCCGAACTCCTCGGCGTCCTCGGCCCGCTGGACGACGACCCGGAGGTCGGCTGCTTCGTCGTCACCGGCTCGGAGAAGGTCTTCGCGGCCGGCGCGGACATCAGGGAGATGGCGGGCAGGTCGGCCGTCGACATGATGTCCGAGGACTACTTCGCGGCCTGGGAGGACTTCGCCGACCTGCGCACCCCGAAGATCGCCGCCGTGTCCGGCTATGCGCTCGGCGGCGGCTGCGAACTGGCCATGATGTGCGACCTGGTCGTCGCGGGGGAGTCGGCCCTCTTCGGCCAGCCCGAGATCAGGCTGGGCGTGATCCCCGGCATCGGCGGCACCCAGCGGCTGACCCGGCTCGTGGGCCGGGCCAAGGCCCTGGACCTGGTGCTCACCGGCCGCACGATGGACGCCCGGGAGGCCGAGCGCTGCGGCTTGGTCTCCCGCGTGGTCCCCGACGACCGGGTCCTCGCCGAGGCGCTGGAAGCGGCGGCGGCCATCGCCTCGTACGGCCGTACGGCGGTCAGGGCGGCCCGCGAGTGCGTCGACCGGGCCCTGGAGACGGGCCTGCGGGACGGCCTCCGCTTCGAACGGCGGGTGTTCCACGCCCTGTTCGCGACGCAGGACCAGAAGGAGGGAATGAGCGCGTTCCTGGAGAAGCGGGCGCCGGTGTTCGGCGGCCGGTGAGGGGCGCGAACCTCGCGGACCCCCCCGGGGACGGGAGTGCCGGCCGCCACTCCCGTCCCCGGCCCGTTCACGGGCTGCGCTCAGCCTCCCGGGTCAGCACTCGTACGCGTAGTACGGCTCGTCACCCGCCTCCAGGCCGATGGTCTCGGTCGCGTAGGCGGAGATCTGGATGCAGTCCGGGTCCCACCCGTCCACTTCGACACTGGCGGAGATGGTGTGCCCGCACGCGTTGTAGATGTTCGCCCACCCGTTGCCGGAGCCGGCGAGCTTGGCGCAGCCCGGCTCCCTCACCCGCGCCTCGTCCGCGGGTGCGGCCGAGGCGGTCCCCATGGCCGCCGGGACGGCGAACAGCGCCGCCGCCACCGCCGTGACGAACGCGGAGCGAAGTCCAGTCATCAGGTGTCCTTTCCCCCAAGGTCCGGCGGGCGGCCCGATCCGCCACCGCACGCCCTGGACACTATCCGTGATCGAGTGACTGCGGAGAGCATCCGGGCTGTTCTTCACACCGCAGGGTGAAGTGAGCGCGTCAAGCCCGGCGTGCGAGAGCGCGGCACCTGCGCCACGTCACCCGGCCGCTGCCGCCAGCGCCCGCTCCACGCCCGGCTCCTTCGGCCCCAGGAACCGCGGATCCGGCCGGAACACCGCGTCCAGCGCCGCCTTTCCCGCCGCGAAGATCTCCCGGGTGCCGCCGTAGTACCAGGTGACGTCATGCTTGGCGTCCACGCCGACGCCGTACGACGTGACACCCGCCGCCTGACACAGCGCCACCGCCCGACGGATGTGGAAGCCCTGGCTGATCAGCACCGCCCGGTCGACCCCGAAGATCGTCTTCGCGCGCACGCACGAGTCCCAGGTGTCGAACCCCGCATAGTCGCTGACGATCCGCCCGTCCGGCACGCCGTGCCGGGTCAGGTAGGCGCGCATGGCGTCGGGCTCGTCATAGTCCTCACGGCTGTTGTCCCCGGTGACCAGCACGACCTTGATACGGCCCTCCCGGTACAGCCCGGCCGCCGCGTCCAGCCGGTGCGCGAGGTAGGGCGACGGCTCCCCGTCCCACAGCCCGGCACCGAACACCACGGCCACATCGGTCCGCGGCACGTCCGCCGCCGTCCGCAGCCGGTCACCCGTGGCCGCATACATCCAGGTCGCCGGCAGCAGCGCGAGCACGCACCCGGCCATCACCGCCTGCACCAGCCGCCGCTGCCCCCGCCGGGTACGCGGCAGCCGCGGTCTGCGGAACGTCACAGCACGCATCGAACGGTCCCTCCCCAGGCCGGCCCCTCGACAGTCAGGGACGTCCGCACGGACCGCCCGGTTCATCCGCCTTCGCGTGATCAGCTTCACGCGTTACACGGAACCCCCAGGTCAAGCCGCCTCACACTCCACCCGTCCCACATCGTGAACCGCTGGAAAACACCCGTGACGCCCACGCAACGGGAAGGCAACGTGCGGCGGCGACCATCGGTGGCATGCCCAGCCAGCTCAGCCTCGTCCCGCCGCCCGCCACGCGCCGCCCGGCCCCGCCCGCCCTCGTGGTCGTTGCGCACGGCAGCCGCGACCCCCGTGCGCTGAGCACCGTACGCGCGCTCCTGGACCGCGTCCGCGCGCTGCGCCCCGACGTGCCGGTGCACCTCGGGCACATCGAACTGAACGCC
>NZ_MUKA01000506.1 GCF_002150735.1 Streptomyces africanus | reverse complement strand
CGCCGGGCTCGTCGACAAGTCCGTGCTGTGCCGCGAGCCGGGGCCCGGCGGCGTGCGGTACCGGATGCTCGACACGCTGCGGCAGTACGGGCTGGAGCAGGTGCGGCGGAACGCCGGGGAGGAGGGCGCCGCCCGACGCCGGCAGCGGGACCGGATGCTGCGGTGGGCCGAGGAGTGCGAGCGCGGCTGGTTCGGGCCCGGGCAGCCGGAGACCGTCGCCCGGCTGCGCGCCGACCGGGACAACCTGCGCGCCGCCCTCGACTTCAGCCTGTCCACCCCGGGAGAGGCCCGGGCCGGGCTGCGGCTCGCCGGCACCCTCTGGTTCTACTGGCACGCCTGCGGCGCACCGCGCGAGGGCCTGTACTGGCTCGACCGGGCCCTGGCCGCCAACCCCGAGCCGACCTCGGAACGGGCCCGCGGCCTCTGGGTCGCCGGACTGCTCGCCGCCGCCACCCAGGACTTCCCCCGCGGCCGCCGGGACGCCAGGGACGCCCTCGCCCTCGCCCGGGCCCTGGGCGACGCCGCCGAGGCCGCCCACGCCGAGTACGTCATCGGCGTCCTCAGACTGTTCGGCGACGACCTGCCCGGCGCGCTACGGCACTTCGAGACCACCGTCGCCCGCGGCCCCGTGCCCGGCCAGCACCTCAGCGTCGTCGGCCTCGACCAGGTCGAACTCGCCTGCGCGCTGGGCTTCCTGGGCGAGGCCGACCGCGCCGTCGAGGTGTGCGAGCGCGCCCTCGGACTGTGCGAGCGGCACGGCGAGCAGTGGGTACGGTCGTACGTGCTGCGCATCCTCGCCCTCGCGCACGGCGTGCGCCGCGACTGGGCCCGGGCCGAGCGGCACGCCCGCGAGGCCCTGCGCCTCAAGCTCGCCGTCCACGACGCCATCGGCATCGCCCTCACCCTCGACCTGCTCGCGTCGATCGCCACCGAACGCGGCGCCCACCGGCACGCGGCCGTGCTGCTGGGCGGCGCCGACCGGGTCTGGGCCGACATCGACGCCGCCCGCTGGGGCGCGCGCACCCTCAACGCCGCACGCCGGGACAGCGAGGAGCGGGCCTGCCGGGCCCTGGGACGGGACGCGTTCCAACGGGCCCACCGGCGCGGCGCCGGCCTCGGCCTCGCCGAGCTCGTCGGCCAGGCGCTCCAGGAACCGGCCCGCCCGCACCCCCGCGAGTCCCGGGCCCCGCACGACGACCCCCCGGTCCGTCTCACCCGCCGTGAGACCGAGGTCGCCCGGCTCGTCGCCGAAGGGCTCGCCAACCAGCAGATCGCCGACCGTCTGGTGATCGCCCGACGCACCGCCGAAGGCCATGTGGAACGCATCCTCAGCAAGCTCGGCTTCAGCAACCGCAGCCAGATCGCCGCCTGGGTGACCGCCCAGCGCTGACCCGCCCGTACCGCGACCCCCGAGGGGAACCCACCCATGACCACCCGACACCCGCCCGCACCCGCCGCGTTCGACCACCGCATGGCCGTCTTCGGCACCGACGACGACTTCGTGGCCGCCGCCCTGCCCTTCCTCCGCGAAGGCCTCGCGGCGCCCGGCGAACCACCCCCCGTGGCCATCGCCGACCCCCGCAACCTGGACCTCCTGCGGGACGCCCTCGGCCGGGACGCCAAGGACGTCACCTGCATCCCGCACACCGACTGGTACACCGGCTCCGCCGCCAACGCCGTCGCCCAGGCGGCCTCCTACCTCACCGCCCACGCCGGTTCCGGCGGCAGGATCCACCTCCTCATGGAGCCCGTCTGGAGCGGCCGGGCCGGCCGCTCGGCCCGCGAGACCACCGAGTGGATCCGCTACGAGGCCCTCGCCAACCTCCTCTTCGCGCCCATGGCCACGACCGCGCTGTGCGCGTACGACACCCGTACCGCCGGCCCCGCCGTCGTCGCGGCGGCCCGCCGCGCCCACCCCGGCACGGAGGTGTACCAGGACCCGGTACGGCTCGCGGCCGAACTCGACGCCGTGCCGCTGCCGCTGCCCCCGGCCGGTGCGCGGCCGCTCGCGGAGCCGCACGCCGCGGCCGTGCAGGCCTGGGCGGAAGGGCGGGGACTGCCCGCCGCCGACGCCGAGTTGTTCGGCGCGGCCGTCGCGGAGACGGCGGCGGCTCTGTCGCCCCTCGACGGCACCGCCCTGCTGTGGGGCGAGGCGCCCGCCTGCGTCTGCGAACTGCGCTCGGCCCGCCCCGTCGCCGACCCGCTCGCCGGCTTCGTCCCGCCACCGCCCACCGGCCCGGAACCCGGCCCGGGCCTGTGGTACGCGCGGCAGGTCTGCGCGTACGTGGACATCCGCGACGACGCCCAGGGAGCCACGGTCCGCCTCCAGTACGCGTAACCCGCCCACCTGCGCGAGCAGGTAGGGGATCGGGTAGTCCTCCCCCTGCGCCGGACCGGCCCCCGGGGAGACCCTGGAGCCATGCTGCAACTCTCCGGGCGCCACCTCCCGGACCCCGACGCCAGGTACGGCCCGTTCCCGCAACCACCCCTGGGAGCAGGCCACCTGAGCGTCGAGTACGCCCCCGAGCCCTCCGCCGTCCGCGAGGCCCGCGCTCAGGTACGCAGGCAGTTGGAGGGCTGGGGGATCGCGGAGCGCGGCGAGGTGGCGGACGTGGCGGAACTGCTCGTCGGCGAACTGGCCACCAACGCCCTGGTGCACGCCGAGAGCCGCTTCCGGCTCACGCTCTTCGCCGCACACGGCGTACTGCGCTGCGAGGTGGCCGACACCGAACGCCGCGTACCCCGGGTGCTGGACGCCGGCACCGGGGAGAGCGGCCGTGGGATGTTCCTGGTGGACGCGCTGGCCCAGCGCTGGGGCTGCCACCGGGACGGGCCGGGCAAGACCGTGTGGTTCGAGCTCGGCACGTGCGGATCGGGCGGCTGTGGTCGGCGACAGCCGTGACGCTCCGCTGGTCGGGCCTTGGCGGAATGCCCAGCCGCCTGGGCCCGGCCTCGGTCTGCGGGTTCGTCGTGGCCGTTCGCGCAGTTCCCCGCGCCCCCAGGGGGTTTCCGCTAAGGCCCTCTTGTCGGGGCGGGCTCTTTGCGGTTTGTTGACCTGCATGGCGGACACCACAGGAAACACCACGGACCACGAGGCGTCGCAGCACCCCCGGCCCCGTAAGGCGAGTTGGAAGCACATCGGGCCGGGCATCGTCGTCGCGGCGACCGGTGTCGGCGCCGGCGATCTGGTCGCCACACTGATCGCGGGCAGCAACTTCGGGTACACCCTCCTGTGGGCCGCGATCATCGGCTGCCTGGTGAAGATCTCCCTGGCGGAGGCGGCGGGCCGCTGGCATCTGTCCACGGGCCGCACCCTGTTCGACGGCTGGGCGAGCCTCGGCCGCTGGACGACCTGGTTCTTCGCCGTCTACGTCGTGGTCTGGGGCTTCGTCTACGGCGCGGCGGCGATGTCGTCGAGCGCGCTGCCGCTCCAGGCGCTGTTCCCCGGCGTGATGGACCTGACGTGGTGGGGCATCGCCTGCGGCCTGGCCGGTCTGGTCTTCGTCTGGTTCAACAAGTACGCGGTGTTCGAGAAGGTCATGACGGTCCTGGTGGGCGTCATGTTCCTGGTGACGGTGTACCTGGCGATCCGCGTCACACCCAACATCCCCGACGCCTTCGCGGGCCTCCTGCCGGTGCTGCCCGACGAGAAGGACTCGATCCTCAACACCCTGGGCCTGATCGGCGGCGTCGGCGGCACGATCACCCTCGCGGCGTACGGCTACTGGGTCAACGCCAAGGGCTGGACCGACACCGGCTGGATGAAGGTCATGCGCCTGGACAACCGCGTCGCCTACGCCACCACCGGCATCTTCGTGATCGCCATGCTCTTCGTCGGCGCGGAGCTCCTGCACTCGGCGAACATCGCGATCGCGAGCGGCGACAAGGGCCTGATCCAGCTGGGCGACATCCTGGAGGACGAGTACGGCGCGGCGACGGCGAAGTTCTTCCTGATCGGCTTCTTCGCCACGTCGTTCACCTCGCTGATCGGCGTCTGGCACGGTGTGAGCCTGATGTTCGCCGACTTCGTGGCCCGGCTGTCGGGCACGGGCCGGGCCAAGGGCGAGGAGGTCGCCTCGGGGACACGCGAACGCTCCTGGCCCTTCCGCGCCTACCTGCTCTGGCTGACCTTCCCGCCCATGATCCTCCTCTTCGAGGGCCAGCCCTTCCGCCTGATCATCATCTACGGCGTCCTCGGCGCGGCCTTCCTGCCCTTCCTCGCCGGCACGCTGATCTGGCTCCTGAACTCCCCCCGCACGCCCCGGGAGTGGCGCAACGGCCCGCTCAGCAACGCGATGCTCGCCGTCGCCGGCCTGCTGTTCCTGGTCCTGTGCGTGAAGCAGATCTGGGACCAGCCGTGGGGGGAGTTCTTCTGAGGCGGAACAATGGCCGGATGACCCAGCACCCGCCACCCGGCCCGGGC
>NZ_MUKA01000505.1 GCF_002150735.1 Streptomyces africanus | reverse complement strand
GGGCCCTTCTCGCTGTCTTGTGTGGTCGCCGTCACGTGCTGCGGCCCGGGCGGGGCCCTTGATCGACAACTGTGATCAACCACACTCGCGGCCTCAAATGCCCTCGGGCCGGAGGCGGTTGGGAAGTGTGAAGGAAGAGGACGAGGTGTGGACGGAACCGACTCGGGGGTTCCCTCTGCCACGATGGTCGGCGCCGTACCCGGCGAGGGGAGCCACCGCGCAGCGCTGCCGGTGCCTCTCGTTCCCCTCGTCCCCCTCCTCCTGAGTCCTCGGACTCGTCTTGCGAGTACCGCCCTGTGTCTTCGTCGTCCTCCCCTGCCCAGCCCGTCTCGCGCTCGCCCTGGCGGTCGCTGCGGTACCGCAGCATGCGCTGGTGGTCCGCCGCGAACTTCGTGTCGAACGCCGGTACGTGGATGCAGCTCACGGTCCAGAACCTGCTGGTCCTGCAGATCACCGGGTCCGCCGCCGCGACGGGGCTGTCCATGTCCGTGCAGGCAGCCCCTGCCCTGCTGATGAGCGTCCTCGGCGGCGCGGCCGTCGACCGGTGGCCCCGCAAGCTGACGGCGACCGTGAGCCAGGCGCTGCTCGGCGCGATCGCCTTCACGACGGCCGTGCTCGTGGCGCTGGACCAGCTCGACATGACCTCCCTGATGGTGCTGGCCGCCCTCACGGGTGTCGTGGCGACCGTCGACAACCCGGCGTGCGCGCTGCTGGGCAACGATCTCGTCCCGGCGGAGGACGTCCCCTCGGCCATCGGGGTCGGGGCGCTGGTGCACCAGTCCGGCAGGCTCGTGGGAGCGGCCATGGCCGGTGTGGCCGTGGGGTTCCTCGGCACGTCCGCGGCGTACTTCGCGAACGGCGTGTCGTTCCTGTTCGTGGCCTCGGTCATTCCGTTCCTGCGGCCGGCCGCAGGGGCGGTGCGGGAGGTCGCCGCGGGGCCGAAGCGCACCGGCTCGGACATGTCCGTGCGCGAGGGGCTGGCCTTCTTCGCGCGCCGGCCGCGTCTGATGGCGCTCGCCGGGGTGACCGGGATCAGCGCGGTGTTCGGCCGCAACTACGGGCTCACCCTGGCCGTGCTCGTCACCGGGCCGCTCGCGGGCGGTGCCGGTTCGTTCGGCACGGTCTCGACCGTGCTCGCCGTCGGCGGCATCCTCGGCGCGCTCCTCGGCGCCCGGCTGCGCCGGCCGTCCGTGCGGCTGGTGGGGGCGCTGGCGGCTGCCGGGGCGCTGCTCCAGGTGGTGGCCGGGCTGTCGCCGTCGCTCGCGGTGCTGATCGTGCTCGTGCTGCCGATGGCCGTGGTGGAGTCCGTCTCCGACACCGCCGGCACGGCCGTCCTCCAGACCGACCCGCCCGCCCACCTGCGGGGTCGGGTGCTGGGCGTGTGGGGCAGCATCGGCACGGTGTGGAGCCTGGGCGGCCCGCCCGCGCTCGGCCTCCTCATGGAACTGGCCGGCGCCCGCGGGGCCCTCGTCACCGGCGGACTGCTCATCGCCGGCTCGATCGGCGCGGGCTACCTGCTGCGGCAGCGCCGCGCCACGACGCCGGTGGTGCTCCGGACGGAGGAGGGCGACGTCCACGGGCAGCCGGCGCTCAGCACGGCGGCCTGAGCGGGTGCGTACAGGGGGCTGGTGAGAGAGCCGGCGAAAGCCGCCGTGATCGGCCGCCCGGGCCTGGAGGGCTCCCCCGGTGGACCCGCCTGCCGACCAGCAGGTAGGCGGGGCTGCCCCGGCGGGAGCGCCTCAGCGGCAGGCCGGCCGGACGCCGTCAGGAGCCCGACGGCCGCAGGGCCGTCGTCGCCGCCTTCGCCGCCCGGCGGGTCAGCAGGGTCGTGGAGCGGCCGTCGAGGTACGGCAGGACCACGGCCTGGCCGCCCCAGGCGCGCAGCGTCGCGGCCTCGGGCAGGTCCTGGACGGAGTAGTCGCGGCCCTTGACCCACACGTCCGGCCGCAGCCGGGCGAGTACCGCCTCGGGGGTGTCCTCCTCGAACACCACGACGGCGTCTACGCTGCCGAGCGCGGCGAGGACCCGGGCGCGGTCCGCCGCCGGGTTGAGGGGACGGCCCGGGCCCTTGCGGCGGGTGACGGACGCGTCGGAGTTCAGGCACACGATGAGGCAGTCGCCGATCCGCCGGGCGCTCTCCAGCAGGCCGACGTGACCG
The DNA here is from genome assembly GCF_002150735.1 of Streptomyces africanus. Classification (GTDB taxonomy): domain Bacteria; phylum Actinomycetota; class Actinomycetes; order Streptomycetales; family Streptomycetaceae; genus Streptomyces; species Streptomyces africanus. Next base: position 8,339 of record NZ_MUKA01000505.1, on the reverse strand, counting down.
GCGTGCACCAGGTCGAAGCAGCCGCCGGTGGCGACCACGGTGCCGCCCCGGGCCCGGACGCTCTCCGCGAGGGCGAACGCGTCGGTCGCGGCGTCGTCCGCGGGGCCGGGCGGCGGTTCGGTCCGCCACAGGTCGGGGTTTCCGGCGCCGCCCGCCGCGACGAACGCGGCGGCCTCGGCGACCGCCCGTTGCAGCGCCTCCTCGGGCAGCAGGCCGTCGGCGAGGGCCGCCGCCGTCGTCGCGGCGAAGCAGTCGCCCGCGCCGCACGGGTCGCCGTCGGCCCGGTAGGGCACGGGGACGAGCATCGGCGTACCGGAGCCGGGCCGGGCCAGCAGCACCCCGCGGTCACCGAGGGTGACGGCGACTCCGGCGGCGCGCCAGCGCTCCGCGAGCCGCGTCCCGCGCTCGGCGTACACGCCCAGTGACGTCCCTCCGGAGCCGGGGTACAGGGCTCGTGCCTCCGCCGCGTTCGGGGTGACGAGCCGGGCTCCGGGCACGGGCGGGTCGCCCTGGGGGTGCGGGTCCCACACCAGGGGGGTGCGGCGGGCACTGTCCTCCAGGTACGGCCGCAGGGCGCCGGCGGTGTGGCGGCCGTAGTCGGCGACGAGGATCGCGCGGGCGTTCGCCAGGGCCTCCCGGACGGCGCCGTCGGGTTCGCCGGGGGTGCCCCCGCCCCGGTCGATGCGGACGACGGGCCGGCCGCCCGCGAGGACGCGGGTCTTGACCGGCAGGGTGCCCTTCAGCGGGAGCTCCAGCAGCCGGACCCGGCCGCGCAGGTCACGCCGTACGGCCTCGCTGGCCTCGTCGTCGCCGAGGGCGGTCACCAGGACCACGTCCCGGCCGCCGCGGGCGGCGAGGGCGGCGGCCAGTCCGGCTCCTCCGGGGTGCCGCCGGTCGCCGGTGACGTCGACGACGGGGGCGGGGGCGTCCGGGGAGAGCCGCGTGGAGACGCCTTCGATGTCCTCGTCGAGGAGGACGTCCCCGACGACCGCGAGCGGTTCCGGTCCGGTCATGGCGTGCTCCCGTGGGTGAGGACCGTGCGCCGCGCGAGCGGTGCGGACACGGCCGTGTCGAAGCACTCGCAGAGCAGGTGGACGGCGACGAGGTGGGTCTCCTGGACGTTGGCGGTGCTGCCCGCATCGACGCACAGGGCTTCGTGGGCGGCTTCCGCGAGGGGGTTCGGGCCGCGCCCGGTGAGCGCCCACACGCGCAGTCCGGCCTGCCGGGCGGTCACGGCAGCGGCGATGAGGTTGGCGCTGCGGCCGGAGGTGGACAGCAGCAGCAGGACGTCGCCGGGGCGGCCGTGGGCGGTGACCTGGCGGGCGTAGACGTGGTCGAAGCCGTAGTCGTTGCCGATGGCGGTCACGCTGGACGTCTCGGCGTGCAGGGCGAGCGCCGAGTAGGCGCGGCGTTCCTTGCGGTAGCGGCCGACCAGTTCGGCGGTGAGGTGCTGGGCCTGGGCTGCGCTGCCGCCGTTGCCCGCGGCGAGCAGCCGGCCGCCGCCGGTGAGGACGTCGGCGAGCCGGCCGCCCCAGTCCGCGATCTGTCCGAGGCTGTGCGTGCGGAACCGGCCGAGTGCCTCTTCCAGTGACCGGCAGTGCAGGCGGGCGGCGTCGAGCGCGGGGTGTGCAGGGTGTTCGCTCATGCTGTTCGGGCGTGCCGCCGCCCGGTGGGCGGTGGCGGACCCGCACCTCCTTCGGTCTTCGGGCGTCGGCCGCGGCCGGCGGGGTCGGGGACGGATCGGTTCAGCCGGCGTCCGTCGCGGCGGGCTCGGCGTCGAGGACCTCGCAGTAGACGGCCTCGGTGGCCGCGGCGACCTGCCCCCAGCCGTAGCGGCTCAGGACCCGGCGGCGGCCGGCCGCTCCGCACGCCGCGCGGGCCGCCGGGTCGGCGAGCAGACCGGCGACGGCGCGGGCCAGGGCCTCCGGGTCACGGGGCGGCACCAGGCGTCCGGTGCCCGGGTCGGCGACGGTGTCGAGCTGCCCGCCCACCGCGCTGGCGACGACGGGCACGCCGCACGCCATGGCCTCCAGCGGGACGATGCCGAAGGGCTCGTAGTCGGCGGGGCACACCACGACGTCGGCGGAGCGCAGCAGCGGCGGCACCTCCTCGCTGGGCACGGCGCCGGTGAAGCGGACCCGGTCGGCGACGCCTGCGTCCCGGGCGACGCCGCGCAGCCGGCGCACCTCCGGGTCGTCGTCGAGCCGGTCCGCGGGCGGCCCGCCGACCACGACGAGCTCGGTACCGGGCAGCCGGGCCAGGGCGGCGACGGCCACCGCGGCGCCCTTGCGCGGCACCAGCCGGCCCAGCTGGAGCAGTCGGTGCGGGTACGGTCCGCGTGGCGCGGCCGGGCCCTTGGGAGTGAACCGGTCGGGGTCGACGCCGCACGGCACGATGCCGATCTTGTGCGGGGGTATGCCCATGCGGGTCAGTTCGGCGGCTTCGTCCCGGCAGGTGGCGACGACGCGGTCGCAGCCCCGCCCGATCTCGATCTCGCCGGGGATCCGCTCGGGCGGGCTGGTGTCGGCGAGGCGCTGGTGCCGTCGCTTCACGGTGCCGAGGGCGTGGTACGTGTGCAGCAGGGGCAGCCCGTGGGCGCGGGCCCCGTGCAGCGCGGCCAGGCCCGACATCCAGTAGTGCGAGTGCACGAGGTCGGGGGCCCGGGTGCGCCAGCAGCGTGCCAGGTAGCGGCCGAACTCGCCCATGTACGGCAGGAGTTCGTCCTTGGGGAGCGGCTCGGCCGGTCCGGCGGGGACGTGGTGCACCTCGACGCCGTCGCGCAGCTCCACCCGGCTGGGCAGGTCGGGGGCGTCACGGCGGGTGTAGACGGTGACGCGGTGGCCCCGGTCGGCGAGCGCCCCGGCGAGGCAGGCGACGTGGACGTTCTGGCCGCCGGCGTCGACCCCGCCGAGCGCGGCGAGCGGACTCGCGTGCTCGGAGACGAGCGCGATCGCGAGGACGCCCGGGTCGAGGGGGTCGCCGCCGAGCGGTCCGGTGGGGAAGGGGCTGAGGGACGGGGTCATGAGCACACCTCCGTGATCAGGCGCTCCCAGTCGGCCAGGAAGCGCTTGAGCCCGTAGCGTTCGAGGGCCGCCTGCCGGGCCCGGGCTCCGTCCGCGGCCGCGGCCTCGGGTTCGTGGAGGTAGCGGCGGGCGACGCGGGCCAGGACGTCGGGGCGGGTGGAGAGGGTGCCGGCGCCGGGCGGGACGGCCTCGACGGCTCCGGTGGTGGCGAGGGCCAGGACGGGCAGGCCGAGGTGCATCGCCTCCAGCAGGGACAGGCCGAGGGAGGTCCAGCGCACCGGGTGCAGGTACATGCGGCGTTCGGCCAGCGCCGTGTGCAGCTCGCTCTGCGGCAGATCGGCGGTGCGGCACCGGTCGGGTGGCAGGGCGAGGTGACCGGCCAGGCCCTCGGTGCCCATGCCGAACACATCGAGCGGCACCGCCTCGGCCAGGGCGGGCAGCAGGTCCGTGCCGGTGTACCGGGCGCGTCGCACGGGTTCGTTGACGACGACGGCGGCGCGGGCGAGCCGGCCGGTGTAGCGGTGGCCGGGGTCGACGATGCCGTGTTCGACGACCGCGGTGCGGGTGCTGCCGCAGTCCCAGAACAGCCGGTTGAAGTGCGTGACGTGCACGATCGTCAGATCGTCGCGGCCGGCGCACGGATGCCGGGTGTCCGGTACGCCGCCGTCGGGCGCGTTGTGCTCCAGGTACAGCGCGGGCACGTCCCGGCCGGGGCGGCGTCCGCCGAGCCACCGCTCGGCCAGTTCGAGCTCGTGCGGACGTTGCAGGAGGACCAGGTCGACGGGCGTGTCGCGGAGTTCTGCGGGGGTGGCCTCGCGGACCGAGGCGGGCCAGGAGAAGGTGCGGGCCCGTCCCAGGCCGTCCGGGTCGCGGCCCGGGGTGACGGGGACGACGTAGGTGTGCGGGCCCTGAACGAACGCGGTCGTCCAGGAGCCGTGCACGTGCCACAGCAGGATGTTCATACGGCCGCTCCTCGCTCCGTCTGTTCTCCCTGGTCCGCCGGGTCGTCCGTGAGGGCCGCCACGGCGGCGAGCACCTCGGCGTCGCCGATGCCGTCCAGGCAGGGGTGGCCCGGCACGGGGCAGCGCCGGGCCCGGGTGTCCGCACACGCGGCGTGCCGGTCGCCGAGCAGGACGTGCGGCACGCCGTAGGGGGCCCACCGTTCGGCCGGCACGACCGGTGCGAAGAGGCTGACGACGGGTGTGCCGACGGCGGCGGCGAGATGGGCCGGGCCGGTGTTCCCTGCCACCACGGCCCGCGCCCCGGCGAGGACTCCGGCCAGCTGCGGCAGGTCGGTGGCGCCGCCGAGGTCCAGCGCGTACCGCCCGGCGACGCGGGCGGTCAGCTCCCGCTCGGCGCGGCCCCCGGTGACGACGACCCGGTATCCCTCGGCGGACAGGGCGGCGACGGCCCGGGCCGCCCGGCCGGGGGTCCAGGCCCGGGCGGGGACGGCGGCACCGGGGTGGACGACGATGTACGGCTCGGGCCCGGTGAGGTGCGTGGTGCGGGGCGGCGGTGTGACGCGCAGTCCGCCGTCGTCGCCGGGCGGCAGGGCGTAGCCCGCGGCGCGTGCCAGGTCGAGGGCGGCCAGGACCTCGTGGCGGTGCGGCGCTCTGCGGTTTCGCAGGTCGAGCAGCGCGCCGGGGTAGTCCTCGCTGTCGGCGGCGATCCAGCCGATCCCGGCGAGCCTCAGCAGCAGGGCGATCGGCAGCGGGCTCTGGTGGTACGACACGAGCACGAGCGCCCGGTCGAAGCGGCCCGCCGTGAGCGTCCCCATCAGCCGCCGGGTGGCCGTCCGGGTGACGGGCGGGGGCTCCAGGCCGACCCAGGGGGCGTCGTAGGTCAGCACGTCGTCCGCCCCGGGCAGCATCCGCCCCGCCGCGGCGCCCTGCGGTCCGCACAGCAGCGCGGTGTAGGAGGACCCGGCCGTGACGGCCCGCACGGCGGGCCCGGCCAGGAGCACGTCTCCGGCGCTGTCGAGGCGGACGACGAGGGTCCGGGGCAGGCGGCTGCGGGAACGGAAGGGGGTCATCGCGGCTCCCCGGTCGACAGGGCCGGGTGTCCGCGCGGTACCGCTGCCGACGCGGCCTGGTGACGGCGCTGTTCGCCGTCCGGCCCGGCCGGGCTGCTCCGCCACTCTCCCGTCGCCGCACCCGCGTCGAGGATCAGGCGGACCGCGGCGGGCAGGTCGGCCGCCGTCACGTCGGCCTGCGTGATCTCCTCGGGCCGGGTGACCTCGGTGGGAACCAGGACCCCGCGGGCTCCCGCGGCCCGCGCCGCCGCCATGTCGGCCCCGATGTCGCCGATGACGACGGTGTCTCCGGGCGGGACACCGAGGCGGCGGCACGCGGCCAGGATCAGTCCGGGGGCGGGCTTGCGGCAGCCGCAGCCCTCCCCCGGCCCGTGCGGGCACACCGCCCAGACGGCGAATGGCCCGAGCAGCTCCTCCATCCGCAGGCGTACGTCCTCGACCTGGCGAGGGGTGAGCAGGCCGCGGGCCAGGCCCGACTGGTTGGTCACGACGCCGACGGGAATCCCGGCTGCGCGCACGGCGTCGACGGCCTCCCGCGCGCCGGGCATGGGCTCGACCCTCGCCGGGTCCCCGTTGTAGGGGACGTCGGCGACGAGCGTGCCGTCGCGGTCGAAGAGGACAGCGGCGGGGAGCGGGCCGCCCGGCTCGTGCGGGGGCTGCCGTAGGCCGGTGGGCCCGTTCCGCCCGGAGAGCAGCCAGGGGCCGGTGGGGCGGGTCATGACCGAAGCCGTTCCCTGACCGCCGGGCGGGGCGCGGGCGCCGGCTCGCCGGTCCCGAACCTGGTGAGCGGCCGGGCCCTACGGTGCGCGAGCTGTCCGCGCAGCCAGTGCCAGGTCGCGGCCGGCGGGATGAGTGCGCTGGTCACGGCCATCATGAGCACCTCGTCGCGGGTGCGCGGCCCGGGCAGGATACGGGCCAGGGCCAACTCGGTCGTGCCGGCCAGCCATGCCGCGCCGCAGGCCCCGGCCGGTCGGTGCCGGCCGAGCAGGGCGCAGCCGAGCGCCGTCACCCCCGCCCCGGTCACGGCCAGGTGCAGGGGCAGTCGGCCGCGGGCCGCCTGCGCCCGGCGCCACCAGTGGCGGCCGTGCAGCCGGGTCATCAGCACGTCGTCGGCGTTGCCGGCCTGGAGACGGACGGAGGTCCAGCGCCCGGCCGGCCGCACGGGGTGAGTGGTGGTGCGCCGGCCCGTGGTGAGGGTCCAGCCGGCGTCGAGGACGCGCAGGGCGAGGTCGGCGTCCTCCCGGAAGGCCCGCCGGAAGCGCTCGTCGAATCCGCCGACGGCGGTCAGCGCCGACCGGCGGTACGCCATGTCGGCGGTGATCCAGTGGGCGCCGGCGAGTCCGGCCGTGTTGCGTTCCCAGTCGGTGGGGCGGCGGTCGGCGGGCAGCGGCACCTCGATCCGGGCGGTGATCCCGGCGGTCCGCTCCGTCGCCGCGGCCAGGTCGAGCGTCAGGTCGTCGCCCCAGGTGGGACCGGGGACGACGTCGTCGTCGAGGAAGACGATCCAGGGCACGTCCCCGGCCGCCCGCCAGCCGAGGTTGCGTGCGGCGGCCGGTCCGCGCGCCCCGCCGGGTACGACGAGGGTGCGCGAGCGCAGGGACGGCGGGATGTCGGCGGTGAGGGGCGGGCGGTCCGGGCCGGGCCGGTCGTCGACGAGGACCAGCCGGACCGGCCCCGGTCCGCTCGCCTCGGCCAGGGCGTGCAGGCACACGCGCAGGCTGGGCCGGCCGAGGGTCGGGACGACGACGGCGTACTCGGCGTCCCGGGTGCGGGCGTCGGGCTCGGTCATCGCAGGCCTCCGGCGTCCTCGGAACGGAACAGGTCGCCGCGGCGGACGGCGTACGGGCCGATGGCCAGCAGGTCGACGGGCGAGGAGCCGAAGCACTCCAGGGCGTCGCGCGGGTCGTCGACCATGGGCCGACCGGACGTGTTGAGGCTGGTGTTGACCACGACGGGCAGGCCGGTGCGGTGCTCGAACTCGCCGAGCATGCGGGCCACCAGCGGTTCGCGGGCCGGGTCGACGGTCTGGATGCGGGCGGTGCCGTCGACGTGCACGACGGCGGGGATGCGGTCCCGCCAGGCCGGGGCGACGTCGTGCACGAACAGCATGTACGGGCTGGGCAGCGGACCGTCGAAGATCTCGGCGGCGCGGTCGGCGAGGACCATCGGGGCGACGGGCCGGAACTGCTCGCGGCCCTTGACGTCGTTGAGCCGTTCCAGGTTGCCCGCGTGCCCGGGGTGGGCGAGCAGGGAGCGGTGGCCGAGCGCCCGGGGGCCGTATTCGGAGCGGCCCTGGAACCAGGCGACGATCGCGTTGTCCGCCAGGGCGCGGGCGACGGTGGCGGCGATGTCCGGGGGCCGTTCGAAGGGTACGGCGGCCGTCTTCAGCCAGGCCCCGAGCTCCGCGTCGGTCCAGTCCCGGCCGAGGTCGGCGCCGGGCATGGGCTCCGGTTCGTCGCCCGCGCCGGCGGACAGCAGCAGGGCGCCGCCCAGGGCGGTCCCGGCGTCTGAGGCGGCGGGCTGCACCCACACCCGGGAGAAGGGGCCCTCGCGGGCGATACGGGAGTTGGCGACGCAGTTGAGCGCGACACCGCCGGCGAGCGTGAGCACCCGGTCGTGGGTACGGCCGTGCAGCCAGCGCACGAGGTCGAGCAGGGTCTCCTCCAGCACGGCCTGGGCGCTGGCGGCGACGTCGGCGTGGTCCTGCGTCCACGGCTCGTCGGACCTGCGCGGCGCGCACAGCTCCCGCCACGGCACGCCGGTGGCGTGGAAGCCGCCGTCGCCGGTCGGATACACGTGACGGCGCAGTTCGGTGAGCATGCGCGGGGTGCCGTGGGAGGCGAGGGCCATCACCTTGAACTCGTCGGAGGAGCGCAGGAAGCCCAGGTGTTCGGTGAGTTCCTCGTAGACCAGGCCGAGCGAGTGCGGCAGGTCCTGGGCGTGCAGCGCCTCCAGCCGGCCGCCGACGCGGCGTGCGGCCAGGTGGGAGGCGCGTTCGCCGCGGCCGTCCAGGACCAGGACGGATGAGTCGCCGGCGTCCGGTGCGGCGAAGGCGCCGGAGGCGGCGTGGGCCATGTGGTGCGGCACGAAGCGGACGATGCCGGGGGCGAGGCCGGGCAGGGCCGTCCGCAGGAATCCGGGCGCCTCACGGGCGTAGATCAGCCGCAGGTGGTCCCACGGGTCGTCCAGGCCCATGTCCTCGGCGGGCCGGGCTGCGCCCGCAGGACCTCGACGCGGTCACCTACTCCTTCGACCCGGCACTGGCCCGGCCCGCCGAGGACATG
>NZ_MUKA01000068.1 GCF_002150735.1 Streptomyces africanus | reverse complement strand
CTCCCCTTCCCTCTCCCCCTCCACCGTCGGTCTCCACGACCTCCAATGGGAGCGCTTCCATGCCTGACTCCGAGAACCCGGCCACTGCGGTGACCTTCCCTCCCGCCTTCCTCTGGGGCGCGGCGACCTCCGCGTACCAGATCGAGGGCGCGGTGCGGGAGGACGGCCGTACGCCGTCGATCTGGGACACCTTCAGCCATACGCCGGGCAAGACGGCCGGTGGCGACACCGGTGACATCGCTGTCGACCACTACCACCGCTACCGCGAGGACGTGGCGCTGATGGCGGAGCTGGGCCTGGGCGCCTACCGCTTCTCCGTCTCGTGGTCGCGGGTGCAGCCGACCGGGCGGGGTCCGGCCGTCCAGAAGGGCCTGGACTTCTACCGCCGGCTGGTCGACGAGCTGCTGTCCAAGGGCATCAAGCCGGCCGTCACGCTCTACCACTGGGATCTGCCGCAGGAGCTGGAGGACGCGGGCGGCTGGCCGGAGCGGGACACGGCGTACCGTTTCGCGGAGTACGCGCAGATCGTCGGCGAGGCGCTGGGCGACCGGGTCGAGCAGTGGATGACGCTCAACGAGCCGTGGTGCAGCGCGTTCCTGGGCTACGCCTCCGGGGTGCACGCACCGGGCCGGACGGATCCGGCGGCGTCGCTGCGTGCCGCGCACCATCTGAACCTGGCGCACGGGCTGGGCGCGTCGGCCCTGCGGTCGGTGATGCCGGCCCGCAACACGGTCGCGATCAGCCTCAACTCCTCGGCGGTCAGGCCGCTTTCGCAGAGCCCGGCGGACCTGGCGGCGGCCCGGAAGATCGACGACCTGGCCAACGGCGTCTTCCACGGCCCGATCCTGCACGGCGCGTACCCGGAGTCGCTGTACGTGGCGACGGCGGGGCTCACGGACTGGAACCACGTCCTCGACGGCGACCTGACGCTGATCAACCAGCCGCTGGACGCGCTGGGCCTCAACTACTACACGCCCGCCCTGGTCTCGGCGGCCGACCCGGCGGCGAAGGGGCCGCGCGCCGACGGCCACGGCTCCAGCGCGCACTCGCCCTGGCCGGCCGCGGACGACGTCGCCTTCCACCAGACGCCCGGCGACCGCACGGAGATGGGCTGGACGATCGACCCGACCGGCCTGCACGAGCTGATCATGCGCTACACCCGGGAAGCGCCGGGCCTGCCGCTGTACATCACCGAGAACGGCGCGGCCTACGACGACAAGATCGACTCGGACGGCCGGGTGCACGACCCGGAGCGCGTCGCCTACCTGCACGGGCATCTGTCGGCGGTCCGCCGCGCGATCACCGACGGCGCGGACGTCCGCGGTTACTTCCTGTGGTCCCTGATGGACAACTTCGAGTGGTCGTACGGCTACGGCAAGCGCTTCGGCGCGGTGTACGTGGACTACGCGACGCTCGAACGCACCCCGAAGTCCAGCGCCCACTGGTACGCGCGCGCTGCCCGCACGGGCACGCTGCCGGAGGTGGAGGCCGTCTAGCCACTGCGGAGGCGGGGGGACGGGGCGCGGCACCAATAGGGGAGTGCCGTGCCCCGGCATGTCAGGAGACGCTGCGTGGCGTCAGCAGCCGGCGGGTCGTCGTCACGCCCCACTCGTCCAGCGACAGCAGGCGGTCGCTGGAGGCCATCAGGCCTCCTGTGGACTCCACATGTGCCGCCCACTGTTCGCGGGTCTCGACGGCCGGGCGGGCCATCAGGCAGTCGGGGTCGTTGGTCCAGAGCCGGTCGTGCTGCCACTGGCGGGCCGCGCCCGTGAACTCGGCCGGGTCCTGGCCCGGCTGGGAGTAGTCCTCGGCCTCGGGGCGGCGGTGGGGGGCCGTGTCGGGGCTGACGCGCATGGCGTCGAACAGGCCGATGGAGGGGAGCATCGGGGCCCCGCAGCCCAGGAGGTAGGAGTCCGGGCCGATCGCGTCGCGGATCAGGCGGATGCCGGCGCGGTACGCCGTGAGGGGGTCGGCGTCCGTGTGGCGGATGCCGTCCAGGGCGCCCGCGTAGAGGAAGTCGGTCTTGAAGTAGTCGTAGCCCTCCGCGCGCAGGGTGGTGAAGACCTCGGTCAGGTACGCCGCCGCGTCCGGGTGGGTGGTGTCCAGGACGCGCAGGTCGTGGCCCCAGTTGCGGCCGGCGTGCGCGAAGCCGCCGGCGGTGTCGCGGACCAGCCAGTCGGGGTGCTCGGCGGCCAGGTCGCTCGCCGGATCGACGAGGAAGGGAGCCGTCCAGATGCCGGCGCGGCGGCCGCGGGAGCGGATCTTCTCGGCGATTTTGGCGCGGGAGCGGAAGCGTCCGGAGAGCGTGAGCCAGTCGCCTAGGGGGCTTCTGATGGATCTCCGTGGAAGAAGGAGCGGCGTTCGGTGCGTGCTCTCGGCGTGCCGGGCGTCGCGACGCCGCGGAGATCCATCAGGAGCCCCCTAGGGCCCGCTGGTAGCCGTCGTCGATCTGGAGGACGTCGACGGGCAGGTCGAGGGTGTCCATCGCGCGGAGGTTCTCGTGGATGTCGTCCTCGGTGACCTGCGTGAAGTACTCGTACCAGGAGCACCAGACGGTGGGCGCCGGGCGCGGGGCCGCGATGCCGAGTCCGGAGGCCCAGTCGCCGAGTACCGACTGGATGTCCTCGCCCGCCCACTCCTTCACCGGTCCGTCGGCCCCGACCTCCGCGACCCCGCCCCGTACGGCGAGCCGGATCGACGGCACCTCGCGCGTCGGCTCGGCCGCCGCCCAGAGGCGGACCGGTGAGCCGTCGCCCGGGTCGAGCGCGAGCAGGCCCTCGCCCTGGAAGACGCCGGCCGGGACGGTGACGCCGGGCCGGTAGCAGACCGTGGCCCATTTGGCGTTGGCCGGACGGTGGGGCGCCGCGCCCAGGGCGTAGGCGCCGCTGGGGCTCCAGGACTGCCAGCCCTCCTCGTGGACTCGGGCGCGGCGCAGGTCGGTCATCCCTTGTTGGCGCCCAGCGTCAGGCCGCTGACGAACTGGCGCTGGAGCACGAAGTAGACGATGAGGGTGGGGATGGCCGTGAGCAGGGCTCCGGCCGCGACCAGGTTGGGGTCGGTGAAGTACTGGCCGGAGAGGTTGTTCAGCGCCGAGGTGATCGGCATGTTCTCGCCGGTGGAGATCAGGACGATGGCCCAGAAGAAGTCGTTGTAGATCCAGATGGACAGCAGGGTGGCGAGGGCGGCCATCGCGGGCTTGCACAGCGGCAGCACGATCTGCCAGTACAGGCGCCACACGGAGGCGCCGTCGACCAGGGCGGCCTCGGTCAGTTCGTGCGGCAGCGAGCGCATGTAGTTGCTCAGCACGAACGCGCAGAAGCCGGACTGGAACGCCACGTGGATCAGCACCAGGCCGAGCGCGGAGTCGTAGAGCTTGCCGCTCATCGTGATGCCGGGCAGGTCGACCAGCAGGTACAGGCGGTACAGCGGGGTGATGATGACCTGCTGGGGCAGCAGGTTGCCCGCCGTGAAGACCAGCAGCAGCGCCAGGTTGAGGCGGAAGTCGAAGCGGCTGACGTAGAAGGCGACCATGGACGACAGCAGCAGCGTCAGCAGCACGGCCGGCACGGCGACGATCAGCGTGTTGCCGAAGTAGTGCAGCATGTCCGACTGCTGGAAGGCGTTCGTGAAGTTGTCGAACCCGAGCTTGTCGGGCCAGGAGACATAGCCCTTCGTGCTGGTCTCCGAGTAGGGCCGCATCGCCGCGAGCAGCGCCCAGAGCAGGGGCGCCAGCCAGGCCAGCGCCGTGACGACGAGGAAGGTGTGCAGCAGGATCCGGGCGGGGCGGACGGGGGTGCGCTGCTTGCTCGCCAGGGCGTGGCTCATGCGCGCCGCTCCTTCCGGAAGGTGGCGATCAGGTACGGGATGATCACCGCGAGCGAGATGACCAGCAGGACGACGGCGATGGCGGAGCCGTATCCGATCCGGCTGGACTCGCCGATGATGTTGTTGGTCACCAGGATCGACAGCAGTTCGGTGCCCTGGGCGCCTTTGTTGAAGACGAAGACCAGGTCGAAGGCGCGCAGGGCCTCGATGATCGTGACGACCAGGACGACGGTGTTGGTGGGCCGCAGGGTCGGGAAGACGACGTTCTTGAACGTCTGCCACTCGTTCGCGCCGTCCAGCGAGGACGCCTCCCGCAGCGCGGGGTCGACACCCTTCAGGCCGGCCAGGTAGAGGATCATCATGTAGCCGGCGTGCCGCCAGGAGGCAGCGACGAGGACGGCCCAGAGGTTGAGGTCCGGGTCGCCGATCCAGTCGATGTAGTGACCGGGCTTGTTGGCTCCGATGAGGCTGTTGATCAGGCCGGTGTCGGGGTTGTAGACGAGCTGCCAGACGAACCCGGTGACCGCCAGCGACACCACCACCGGCAGGAAGAACGCGGTCTGGTAGACGCGGCTGAAGCGGATCTTCTTGTCCAGTTGCACGGCCAGGAACAGGCCGAAGGGCGTGGGCAGCAGGATGAGCACGACGAACCAGATGACGTTGTGCTCGACGGCCGGCCAGAACTGCGGGTTGCTGGTGAACAGCTGCCGGAAGTTCTGCAGACCGACCCAGTGGATGGAGTCGAAGCCGATGCCGTCCCAAGTGGTGAAGGCCAGCGCGATGGAGGCGAGGGCCGTCAGCCACACCAGGGCGACGTGCAGGATCGTCGGCACGCCCGCCATCAGGCCGAGCGTGATGCGGTCGCGGCGGGTCAGCAGGCGGCGGTGGCCCGTCGAGCTCTTCGCGGGGGCGGCGCCCGGAGACGGCGCGGGAGCCGTCTCCGGGTTCTCGGTGGAGGTGTCGGTGCTCATGAGGACGCGAAGATCGTCTTCTTCTGACGCTCGATCGACGAGAGGATGCTGTCGACGTTCTTGGGGTTGCGGACGAAGTTCTGGAGCGCGGGCTGCATCACCGTCGAGGTGAAGTCCGGGCGGGAGTCGCGGTCCATGAACTGCGTCAGGCTCTTCGCGCTGGAGATCATCTCGAAGGACTTCTTCTGGAGCGCGGTGTAGGAGGAGGTGTCGGCCTTGGTGGAGGCGGCCACCACGCTGGAGTCGGCCTTGAGGTAGATCTGCTCGGCCTCCGGGGTGCCCAGGTACTCCAGCAGCTTGACGGCGCCGTCGCGGTTCTTCGGGGCCTTGGAGAGCATGAAGCCGTCGGTGGGCGCTTCGACGGTGTCCTGGCCGAACTGCGGGTCGATCTCCGGGAAGGCGAAGAAGTCGAGGTCGTCCAGGTCGGCCTTGTTGGTGAACTGCTGGCCGACGAAGGTGCCCAGCAGATACATGCCGGCCTTCTTCGCCACCAGGGTCTGGGCCGCGTCCTGCCAGGTGCGGCCCACCGCGCCGTCCTGGTGGTAGGGGAGGATCTCCGACCAGTGGTCGAAGACCTTGCGCACCTTGGGGTCGGTCCAGGAGGCCTTGCCGGCCATCAGCTCGACGTGGAAGTCGTAGCCGTTGGTGCGGAAGTTGATCTGGTCGAAGGTGCCCATCGCGGGCCAGGCGTCCTTGTCGCCGAAGGCGATCGGGACCAGCCCGTCCTTCTGCATCCGCTTGCACAGGGCGACGAAGTCGTCCCAGGTGGTGGGGACCTTGTAGCCGTGCTGGGCGAAGACGCTCTTGCGGTAGAAGACCGCCCACGGATACGTGTACAGCGGCACGAAGTAGTACTTGCCGTCCTCGCCCTTGCTGAGCTTCTTCATCGCGTCGGGGAAGTTGCCCCCGATCTTCGCCCACACGTCGTCGATGGGCGTGGCCAGCTTCTTCGCCGCGAAGAACTGCATCCGGTAGCCGGCGAACCAGGTGAACACGTCGTCCGGCGTGCCCTGCAGATAGGAGTTGATCTGCTCCTGGAACGTGTTGTGGTCCTTGGTGTTCACGTCGACCTTGATGCCGGACTTCTTCGTGAAGGCGGCGTAGATCTCGGCGAACGCCTTCTTCGGCACCGCGTCCGAGGAGTTCGAGCCGAGGCTGACCGTCTTCGTGTCGGCGGCCGCGCCGCTGCCGCCACAGGCGCTCAGCAGGGGTATGCCGGCGCCGAGCAGGGCCGCGCCGCCTATGCCGCGCAGGAGAGAGCGGCGGCTGGGAGCGGGGAGGGAGAGTCCGGAAGGAGAGAGGTCGTGCATGAACGGCTCCTGAGGCAGGGTTCGGCCACGAGGGTGTGGCGTGAAATCCGGTCTTAATCGACCAGAAATCAACTTGACCGAACACGGTGGCGCAATAACAGCCGTATGTCCGGTCATGCGTCAAGAGCCGTTTACTTCATTTGTCGAAATGTGACCGACCCGTGAACACGGGCAGTCCTGGGAGGTACGGGCCGGTCGATGAGAGGGACGGGGTCAGAGAGATCGGGCGCGGTTGTATGCAGCGGCCGGCCGGCCCCGCCGCCGGCGCCGCACCTGCCCGCGGTGGCCCCTGCGGCTCACCGGCGCCCGCCCGTCCAGCTGGAGCCGGATCCGCGCCTCGGTCCCGCCGAGCACGGAGGAGCCGATCCGTACGTCCCCGCCGGTCGACTCCGCGAGCCGGCGCACGATGTCCAGACCGAGCCCGGTCGAGCCGTCGGTCCCGGAGCCGCGGCCCCGCGCCATCGCGGCCTGCGGGTCGGGTATGCCGGGGCCCGCGTCGGACACGAGGACGATCACGGCGTCCTCGCCGTTGTGCACGTCGACCGAGAAGGCGGTGCCCTCCGGGGTGTGCCGGAAGACGTTGCCGAGCAGTGCGTCGAGCGCGGCGGCCAGGTCGGGGCGGGCCACGGGTATGCGCACCGGCCGGTCGGCCCCGGACACCCGCCACGTGCGGCCCTCGTCCTCCGCGAGCGCCGACCAGAAGGCCCTCCGCTCCCGGACCACCTCGGCCGCGTCGCATCCGGCGCCCGGACCGGCCGCGGCCGTCTGCGGCTTGGCCTCCCGGGCCGTACGGATGATGGCGTCGACCTCGCGCTCCAGCTGCTCGACCGCCGTCCGGGTTCGCTCGAACGACTGGTGGCCGCTGTCACCCCTCCGGCACCGGCTGTTCGCCGGGGGCTGGGAATCCCGCCCTGTCCTGCCGCGACGTTGGTTGCTGCGTTTTCGTCGGCGTTGCAGGTGAACCCGCAGGATACGCAGACGAACTCGGCTTGGCTCTAGCGCGAGTTCTTCTCACCGCAGAGACGTAAAGGGGGCGGGGACGTCTTCGACCCTGCCCGGGGCCGAGAATGCCCCGATTGAGCCCGGCCTTCTGGTGGACGTTTCTGCCGGGTTGCTCGACGGTTCCCCTGGCCGAGCGGGTCATGTTCTTGATGACCTGGCGAGCATGGTGCTGGTCTTCTCGCACCAGTCCTTGCGCCGGTTCACCTCGCGTGCCTTGAGATTGGCGACCCTGGCGTACACGGCTGGCTTGGTTTGGCTGCCTTTCGGGGCGCGGGCGGCACGCCTCTGGTGCTTGCGGATCTGTGCGCGCTCCTTGACCGTGAGCTGGGGGCAGTTCAGTTTCCGGCCGCCCGGCGCATCGATCGGCTCGGGGATGACGGCGAACGCGATGTGCCACTGCCCGTTGCGGAAGGTGACACGGAACGTCTTCGCGGCGGGCAGCCCGGCGCCCTTGCCTCTGCGGGACAGCCGGAACCGGACCCAGCCGCAGCCGGGCACCTTCACCTGCGCCCATCGCCGGTTCGGCTTCCGCGTGACGACCGAGCGGGCCATGACCTGCTTGCCGGTCTTCGGGTTCAGCTTGGGGCTGCCGTCCGGCTCGAATTCGGGCGTGCGGTCGGTGCCGATGACGCGGAAGCGCTCGTGCACGTGTTTCATACGCCAGGTCGGCTCACCGGACCCGGACTTGAACCGGGCGGCTGCCAGTCGTTCTCACGCCGGGCCTCAGTGAGCTGTCGGCACTGCTCAGGGAAGGAAGGTTGTGGCTTCCGGCCCGGCCGCCAGTGCGAGTGCTGCTCGACGGCGAGGTTATCCGTCGTCCGACGCACCGTCGCCGTCAGTGAGACGCCAGACCGCCTTGGAGGTGATCCGACCACCCCTACCCCGCCACAGGGGGACGGGCACTCTCCACGGCACTGAAGGACCGGCGCCCAGCCCGGCAAGAGAGTTGGGAGACGGAGACATGGATCCGCGTGGAGATCGGGACCTACTGAGTGCCGTACGGGCTCAGCGGAACACCGAGGCGGGCGGCGCGGGCGACGCCACGGCCGCGATGTCCGTGACGGGTGCGGCCCCGCCGGTGAAGTCGGTGAGCGTCCTGCCGTGCTCGACCCGGCCGGGATGCGGGTCGGAGGCGGCACGGCGGGTCAGTTCGGCGACGGGCAGCGGCTGGTCGGAGGCGACCAGGACGGCGTTCCCGAAGCGTTTGCCGCGCAGCACCGTCGGGTCGGCGACCAGCGCGAGCTGTTCGAATCGGGCGGCGGCGGTGGCGATCTGGCCGCGCAGGTGGGCGAGCGGCGGTCCGTCGGCGAGGTTGGCGGCGTAGATCCCGCCGGGCTTGAGGGCCCTGCGTACGTCGTCGAGGAACTCGGTCGAGGTCAGATGGGCCGGGGTCCGGGCCCCGCTGAACACATCGGTGATGACCAGGTCGGCCCAGCCGTCCGGCACCTTGGCGAGCCCCTCGCGGGCGTCGACGGACCGCACCCTGATGCGCGCATTCGCGTCCAACGGCAGCTCGCGGCGGACCAGTTGGACGAGACCGGCGTCCCGTTCGACGACCTGCTGGGTGGAGCGGGGCCGGGTGGCGGCGACGTACCGGGCGAGGGTGAGCGCGCCACCGCCGAGGTGCACGGCGTGCACGGGCCGGCCAGGCGGGGCGACGAGGTCGATGACATGCCCGAGCCGGCGCTGGTACTCGAAGGAGAGGTACGCCGGGTCGTCCAGGTCGACGTGCGACTGCGGGGCCCCGTCGATCACCAGTGTCCAGCCACGGGCCCGGTCCCGGTCGGGGATGAGCTCGGCGAGCCCGCCGTCGACGCTCTCGACGACGGCTTCCCCACCGGCCTGCCTGCGCCGGCCGCTCCTGGACTTTCCCATGGGGTCATTATCAGGGGCGGGCTGTTAAGCAGGACGTACGCTCCCCCGGGCCGGTGCCCGTCCAGGCCCGGCACCCCGCCGGGCGTGAGGAGGATCAGTGCATCGCCGGACGTCAGCGCGCCGGCGTCTAGCGGCAGCTGTCCGCCGCCCTGATCGTCCGGGCCGCCTCCCCCAGGGCCTTGCGCAGCACCGTGGGGTCCGTCGCGAGGTCCGCCTCGCCGGGCGGCAGCAGCCAGTCCGAGCCCTCCATCGGAGGTTCGGGGGCCAGGGTCAGTCCGCGTCCGTCGGTCCGCGTGCACGTGCTCCCCGGCACGTCCCACGCGGCGGCCGTGCCCGGCGGCACCAGGAAGCCCAGCGTGTCACCGCCGTCGTCGTGCAGGACGGGCCCGACCGCTTCCCCGGCCCCGCGCCGCAGGATGTCGACCGCCTCCAGCCCCTGCCGCGCCGGCACCGTCACGACGTCGCAGCCGGCCGGCGGTGTGCTCGGCGGCGTACCCGGCGGTGTACGAGGATCGTTGATCTGGCTGGTCTCCATCCCGGCCTCCACCACGGAACCCCTGCTTGGACGAGCGGTCGGGAGTCGGGGGCCTCCCGGTCCACAGGGTTCAACGCGGCAGACCGTCAACGGCTACGGCGGAAGTGAGCCGCAAAGGATGGCACTTCATGGCAGATCACGGATGAGATATCCGGTTTGTAGCCAAACTCAGCGTGAGGACTCCGGCACAGCAGGTACGTTCTTGCCCGCCGGACACGGGGTAGACCATACGGGACAACACGTACAACTCACCCCGAACCCGGCATGGTTCGACGGTTCGCACGAGAGGACCCGGCCATGGCGTCGTCAACGGTGACCTCGTCTCAACCCAACCGGCCACCACGGCCCAACCTCGCCTTCCGGCGCCTGCGCGGACAGCGCTCGCCGGCCGAGTTCGCCGCGGCGATCCGCCGGGCGGCCCTGGAGATCGGCGAGCAGGTCTGCTGTGACGCCCGGTACATCGGCCGGGTCGAGGCGGGCGAGATCCGCTGCCCCAACTACGCGTACGAACGGGTGTTCCTGCATATGTTCCCTGGCCGCACGCTCACCGACCTGGGCTTCGCGCCCCGCTCATCGGTACGCGGACGCCGGGCGCGCGACACCGAGGACGCGCCCCCGACCTGCAACCCGAGCCCGGCGAACGCCACGAGTGAGACCAGCGGGGCATGCGAGCCGTATGAAACGCAGAACCCGTACGACCCGTACCACCCGCACGACACCTACGAGGAGAGCGACGTGCTGCGTCGCGCATTCATGACCGGCGGGGGCGCCACGGTGGCCGCCGCCTCGCTGGGGCCCGTCGGCCTCGCCCTCGACGCCGCGGCGGCACAGCGCCCCGTGCGCCGCGCCGGGGCGAGTGACGCGGGTGCCCTGGAAGAAGCCGTCCGCCGCATCCGGCTGCTCGACGACCGGCACGGGGCCGACGGCCTCTACCGCCGTGCGGCGGCCCCGCTGCGAGCCGCCTACGCCCTGCTGGACGCCGGTACGACCCGGCAGTCGACGGCGGACCGGCTCTACTCGGGCGCCGGTGAACTGGCCATCTCCGTGGGCTGGCTGGCCCACGACTCGGGACGCTTCGACGACGCCCGCTCCCACTACGCGGAGGCGCTGGCGACCGCCCGGATGACCGCCGACCCGGGCCTGGAGGCGCACGCCTTCTGCAACACGGCCTTCCTCGCGCGCGACGCGGGCCGGCCGCGCGAGGCGGTCCGGGCCGCCCAGGCCGCACAGCGCGTCGCCCGGCCCGTCGGCTCGGCCCGGCTGATGTCGCTGCTCGCGCTGCGCGAGGCGGGCGGCTGGGCCGGCCTCGCCGACCGCGTCGGCTGCGAGCAGGCACTGGCCCGGGCGCATGCCCTCTTCGAACGGGGCCCCTCGGACGCCGACCCCGAGTGGATGAGCTTCTACGGGGAGGCCGAACTGGAAGGCCTGGAGGCGCAGTGCTGGTCCACGCTCGGCGACTGGCGCCGGGCGGCACGGCACGCGCGGCGGGCGGCGGAGCTCCAGGATCCGCACTTCACGCGGAACATCGCGCTGTACACGGCGGAGCTGGCGGACGACCTCGCGCGCGGCGGCCGGCCGGACGAGGCCGCCGTGGCGGGGATGCGGGTGCTGGATCTGCTGGAGGAGGTCCAGTCGTCCCGGATCCAGACGATGCTGGCGGCCACGGCGCGAGTGCTCTCGCCGCACCGGCGGGCGTCGGGGGTGTCGGCGTTTCTGGAGAGGCACGCGTCGATGCCGAGGATGGTGTGAACCGGCACAGCCCGCTAGACCAGGTGCCCCACGTCGTTCCAGCTCTCGATCGCCGGCTCCCCGTAGGCCCATCCCAGCACCGACAGCGACGTCGGGTTCAGCCGTATCCGCGCCGCGAAGTCGACCGGCAGGCCCAGCCACCGCGCCCCG
Source organism: Streptomyces africanus (assembly GCF_002150735.1). Lineage (GTDB taxonomy): Bacteria > Actinomycetota > Actinomycetes > Streptomycetales > Streptomycetaceae > Streptomyces > Streptomyces africanus. The sequence continues at coordinate 7,531 of NZ_MUKA01000068.1, read as the reverse complement.
ATGGAGCGCAGGATGTGCCCGTGGGCGAAGATCAGGACGTCCCGGTCCTCGGCACGCGCCCAGGAGACCACCTCGTCCGCCCGGGCCGTGATCCCGGCGAGGGTCTCGCCCTCGGGGACACCGTCGCGCCAGATGAACCAGCCGGGCCGGACGGCCTGGATGTCCGCCGGGGTCATGCCCTCGTACGCCCCGTAGTCCCACTCCAGCAACGCGTCCCACGCCCGCGCGCGGTCGCCGAAGCCGGCCAGTTCGCAGGTCTCACGCGCGCGTACCAGCGGGCTGGTGCGCACCTCGACGCCGGGCAGGCCGTCGTACGGCGCCCGGTGCAGGCGCTCCCCGAGCAGCTTGGCCCCGCGCCGGCCCTCCTCCAGCAGCGGTACGTCGGTCCTGCCGGTGTGCTTGCCGGACAGCGACCACTCGGTCTGTCCGTGCCGGGCCAGCAGGATGCGCGGAGCCATGGGGGACCTTTCCGGGAGGGAAACGCGAGCGGAACTCCACCATCATCGCGCACGCCGGTCGCGGGCAACCCGGGGGGCGATCTCTGCGTCTTTGAGGTCCGGAGGCCGTCCCCCAGGGGGCGCACGTACGCCGTAAAGTGGCACGACCGGCCGAACGCCGCGTGGAGACGAAGGGGGAGGGCGATCGGATGCCGCACACCGAGACACCGGGCACCGAGGCGGCCCCCGCGCTCCGGCTCCGCTGGTGGACGGAGCTGCCGCTGATCCTGCTGGTGTACGCGTGCTACACGGCGGGCCGGCTCCTCGCCCGGGGCGACGTGTCCGGTGCGGTCGACCACGGTCTGGCGATCCTGCGCATCGAGAAGGCGCTGTATCTCAACGCCGAGCACCCGCTCAACCGCCTCTTCACCCAGGAAGCATGGATAGGCATCCCGGCGGACTTCTGGTACGCGTCGCTGCACTACCTGGTCACGCCGGCGATCCTCGTGTGGCTCTTCCGCTCCCGCGCGGTGCGGTACCGCGCCGCGCGCACCTGGCTGATGACGTCCACCCTCATCGGCCTGATCGGTTTCACCCTGCTGCCGACCTGCCCGCCCCGGCTCCTCGACGCCAGTCACGGCTTCGTGGACACGATGGCCCAGTACAGCTCGTACGGCTGGTGGGGCGGCGCGGCGAGCGCCCCGCGCGGCATGGGCGGAATGACCAACCAGTACGCGGCGATGCCGAGTCTGCACGTGGGCTGGGCCCTGTGGTGCGGGGTGATGCTGTGGCGCTACGGCGGTACGCGCATGACGAAGGCCGCCGGGGTCGCCTACCCGCTGATCACGACGATCGTGGTCATGGGCACCGCCAACCACTACTTCCTCGACGCGGTCGCGGGCGCGGCCGTCATGGGCGTCGGGCTGCTGCTGGCACCGGTCGTGCTGCGCGCGGCGGACCGGGTCAAGGCACGTTTCGTGCCACGGGTCGCACCGGTCACGGCGTCATCTCCCGCCGCGAGTTCCTCGATTGTCAGTGCCGGATGCCAGACTTCCGCGGGTGAGCGAATTCCACGGCAGCGCGAGTCGCGGTTCGGAGCGGGAGCCGAGCCGAGTGCCTCCCCCAAGGACGCGGGGGACGGCGCTCCGGCACCGGCTCGCTGAGCTGCGCGGTCCCGACGTACCGGCGAAGGCCCTGGACGCGCGCGCGTTGGCGGCGCTGGCCGCCAACCCCGGTTGTGCGCGCAGAGCGATCCTCGACGGGGCCGGGGTGAACAAGGCGGCGCTGGCGAGCGCGCTGGGCTCGCCGTCGGCCTTCGGGCAGTCCCAGTTCGCGCTCACGCGGGGCAACGCGTTCGAGGCGAAGGTCAAGGCCGACGGCGGCGCGGAGCTGCTGCGGCTGGTGCACGAGAAGCTGGACCGGACGGCCGAGCCGCCTGCCGAGGCGCGCGTGCCCGACCTGACCGCGACCGGCCCCCAGGGGCGTACGGCCCGTACGGCGCTGGAGCTGCGGGAGGCCGCCGCGCACCCGGGCGCGTGGACGCTGCTCGACCACCCGATGCTCGCGCTCGACGTCGCGGGCTCCCCCGCGTTTCTGGAGCCGGACGCCGTCGTGGTGCATCCGGACGGCAGCTGGACGGTGGTCGAGATCAAGTCGTTCCCGCTGCTGGACGGTTCGGCGGACCCGGCGAAGGTCGGGGCGGCGGCCCGGCAGGCGGCGGTGTACGTGCTGGCGCTGGAAGAGCTCGCGGCGCGAGTGGACCCCTCCCCGCGCGTCCGGCACCGGATCCTGCTCGTCTGCCCCAGGGACTTCTCCAACTTGCCGGCCGCGTCCGCCGTCGACATCCGCAAGCAGCGCGCGGTGACGGCCCGCCAGCTGACCCGGCTGACCCGCATCGAGGACATCGCCGAGACGCTCCCGGAAGGCACGTGCTTCTCCCCCGAGCTGCCCGCCGACGAGCTGACGGCCGCCGTCGAGTCGGTCCCGGCGACGTACGCGCCGGAGTGCCTGTCCGCGTGCGAGCTGGCCTTCCACTGCCGGGGCCGCTCCCGCGAGACGGGCGCGGTGACCTCGCTCGGGCGGCCGGTGCGGGCGGAGCTGGGCGGGCTGACGACCGTGGAGGACGTCCTGGCGGCGGCCCGCGGGGAGGCCGGCGACCCCGGCGATCCGGCGGTGGCGGCCCTCAGGCGGGCGGCGGCCCTGCGCGCCGAGGCACTGGAGGCGGCGTGTCGCTGATCTCCACCCTGGCCCGGCTCGAAGCGGTCAGCACGGGCCGCGCCCAGCCCGCCGCGACCGTCCGGCACCGGCACCTGTCCGACCGCCCGCTGGTGTTCGTGCCGCTCATCACCGCCGGTGAGGCCGGCGCCCCGCTCGGCGCGCTGGTCGGCACCGACCGGGACGCGCCGCGTCTGCTGGTCGTCCCGCAGCCCCGCGACCGCGACCTCAGGTTCGCGTTCCTGGCCGAACTGGCCGACGTGGTCCTGCCGTACGTCGACGCGTACGCCGAGGTGGTGGAGGCCGCCGAGCGCACCGAGACCGACCCGGAGACCGGCAAGCGGGTCAAGGTCGAGGTCGACCTGTGCGCGGACGCGCCGCAGCTGATCGTGCCGAGCCGCGCGGGCATCGAGCTGGTGCGGCTGCTCGGGCGCTCCATGCGCTTCCGGCGGACGGCCGAGCAGGACCCGGAGGCCCCGTATCCGGCGCCGCCCCGGGTGCCGCTGCTCGGGCGGTGGCTGACGCACTTCGGGGAGCGGGCCCGGGTGCCCGGCTCCTCGCTGCTGCTGGCCATGACCGACGTACTGGGCCGGCACTGGGCGACGGGGCAGTCCACGCTGGAGGACCAGCACCTGGGGGCGCTGCTCGCCTGGATCGACCCGCCGGAGGGCCTGACCGGCGCCGAGGCCGCGCTGCGGGCCGAGCTGGAGCGGGACGCGCAGGGCCAGCTGACGTGTCCCCCGGCCGGTCCCGCCACGGACCCGGCGTTCGACAACAAGCTGCTCGCCCCGGCCATCGAGCGCTACGACCGGGCCCGCACGGCCCTGGCCGCCGCCGAGGACGGCCTGGAGGCCGACGACCGGCTCGGTGCGCTGACCGCCGCGGAGCGGGAGATCCGGGACCTGGTGCTCAGCCGCACCCTGCCCACCTGGGAGAAGGTCTGGCAGGGCCTGGACCTGCTGCGGGAGCTGCCCGTGGGGGCGCATGTCGAGGAGCGCTGGACCCGCGACCGCTGGTCCTTCACCGGCCACCGCGATCGGGTCCTGGCCGGCGAGCCCCCGCAGCCGCGCCGCGACGACGCGGTCACCGCGGCCAACAAGCTCGCCACACGCGAGCGCGAACAGGCCAGGCTGGAGGCGCAGGAGGCCCTCGACGACCCGCTGGTCATGGCGGGACGGCGGCTGTCCGGGGAGGCGTTCGCGGGTGAGGTCACGGACGTCGTGATGGCGTACAGCGAGGGCAAGCGCCCCAGCCCCCGCCCCCTGGTCACGGTCCGCACGGACGACCGGCCGCATCTCGGGGAGCGGACGAAGGTGTACCGGTCGCTGGGCGGGAAGCCGCAGTCGGCTGAGTTCGTCGGGGCCGAGGAGGACGGCGCGTCCGTCGTGCTGCGGATCCTCGACAAGATGGGCCGCGGCAAGGAGCCCGAGCCGGGGTCCGTTCCGGAGAAGGGCGACCGGGTGTGCTTCACGCTCTTCGAGCACGAGCAGCGGGGCGGCGCGAAGCTGCCCGACCCGGAGGAGACGCCCTGGACGCACGGCGGGCCGCCCGGTGAGGCGACCCTGGAGGCCGCCGACCCGGTGACCGCGGAGGATGTGCTGTGACGACGCTCTTCGATCCGTCCGCCGCCGCGGCCCAGGCCACCGACGCGATCCTCCACGACACGCTGCACGGCACCGCGCGGGGCGTCGTCGTGGACTCCCCGCCCGGCGCCGGCAAGTCCACGCTCGTGGTCCGCGCGGCCCTGGAGCTGGCCGAGGCCGGCCATCCGCTGATGGTGGTGGCGCAGACCAACGCCCAGGTCGACGACCTGGTCCTGCGGCTCGCCGAGAAGAAACCCGAGCTGCCGGTGGGCCGGCTGCACAGCAGCGACGCCGACCCGTACGACAAGGCGCTCGACGGCCTGGAGAACGTCCGCAAGTCGGCGAAGGCGGCCGATCTCGCGGGGCTGGCCGTGGTGATCTCGACGGCGGCGAAGTGGGCGCATGTGAAGGCCGACGAGCCGTGGCGGTACGCGATCGTCGACGAGGCGTACCAGATGCGCTCGGACGCGCTGCTCGCCGTGGCCGGGCTGTTCGAGCGGGCGCTGTTCGTGGGCGACCCGGGCCAGCTCGATCCGTTCTCGATCGTGGGCAGCGAGCAGTGGGCGGGGCTCACCTACGACCCGTCGGCCTCGGCGGTGACGACCCTGCTCGCGCACAACCCGGACCTGCCGCAGCACCGTCTGCCGGTGTCCTGGCGGCTCCCGGCCTCGGCGGCGCCCCTGGTCTCGGACGCCTTCTACCCGTACACGCCCTTCCGCAGCGGCACCGGCCACGGCGACCGTCGTCTCTCCTTCGCCGTGCCGCCGGACGGCTCGGGCCCCGACCGGGTGATCGACGAGGCGGCCGAGTCGGGCTGGGGCCTGCTGGAGCTGCCCGCCCGGCATACCCCGCGCACGGACCCCGAGGCGGTGCGGGCGGTGGCGACGGTCGTACGGCGCCTGCTGGACCGGGGCGGTGCGGCGACCTCCGAACGCTCGCCGGACCCGACGCCCCTGACCGCCGACCGGATCGCCGTCGGCACGGCCCACCGGGACCAGGCGGCTGCGGTCCGCGCGGCCCTGGCCGACCTCGGCGTCACCGACGTGGTCGTGGACACGGCGAACCGGCTCCAGGGCCGCGAGTACGACGTCACGGTGGTCCTGCACCCCCTCTCCGGCCGCCCCGACGCCACGGCCTTCCACCTGGAGACGGGCCGCCTCTGCGTCCTGGCCTCCCGCCACCGGCACGCGTGCGTCGTGGTCTGCCGGGCAGGGGTCAGCGACCTGCTGGACGACCATCCGTCGACGGAGCCGGTGCAACTGGGGACGGTGGTGAAGTTCCCGGATGGGTGGGAGGCGAATCACGCGGTGCTGGCGCATCTGGCAGAACATCGAGTCTCCTGGCAGCCGTGACGAACGCCGGGAGTGTTTCGGCGATGACCCCACCAGCGACACCCCACCCTCCGCCGGCCGGAGGCCGGCACGCCGCCGGAGGCGGCCGATGAACACAGCCCGGACGGCTGGGAGGCGAATCACGCGGTGCTGGCGCATCTGGCCGAACATCGAGTCTCCTGGCAGCCGTGACGAACGCCCGGTGGTGTCGCAGCCGTATCCACCACCGCGATGCCCACTTGCGCGCCCGCGAGACAATGGACGGTGGCCCACTCCACCGGGAGGGTCAGCGCGACGTACGAGGAGGAGTAGACATGGCGGAGCCCACGCCGCGTCGGAACGAACCGCGGCTACGCCCCGCGCCCCTGCTCTTCGAGCCAGCGGAGGCGGCCTCCGACCCTGAGCACTTCTTCGATCTCGAGTCGATCGACGACCCCCGCGCGCTGCTGTCCCGCGCGACGGAGCTGACGCTGGCGTTCCGGGCCGCGGCGGACCGGGCGCTGGAGTTCCAGGCGATCGCGGCGGCGCAGCTGGCGGATCCGCGGCGGTTCGACCGGCTGACGACCGCGGACATCGCCGAGCGGGCCGAGTGGACCGAGGACTACGCCAAGAAGATGGTCGAGTTCGGACGGGACCTGATGCGGGGCGGCGGCGAGGGCCGGGGGCCCGTCGACCCGGTGTGAGACCGGGAGACCCGCACCTTGTCGATCTACCTGGCATATGCCAGGCGGGCAAGATACTCCCTCCCCGCCCCTCCTGTCCCGATTTCCCGCAACCCTCGGGAAGCGCGCGTTCACTGCCGGTAGACATTGACGCCATGAGCAGCGCATGGAACGCCTCCTTTGTCACCGCGGACGGGGCCGCATGGCTCGCCTCGGCAGGAACGTATCCGCGAAGCACGCTCGCCCTCTGGGAGGAGCGCCCGGACGCACCGGTCGTGCTGCCCTGCGGGTCGGTCTTCGACGTCGTCAGCGCGCCCGCGATGTTCGGGCGGCGGATGCTCGACCGGCTGTGGGACGACGGGCCCGGCTCGGGACCGGTCGCGGAGTTCCGCGGCCGGATGCTGCTGTTCGCCGCGCCCGGCACGGCCCAGCGACTGCCGGCGCTGCTGGAGTGGGAGGAGTGGGGCAAGCACGGCGGGGACACCCGGGAGCCCGGCCGCACGGGCGGTGTCCCGCCCCTGCTGTGCCACGGCACGGGCGACGCGGTGACCGTCCCGGCGCCGGCGGACGACGCCTCCGACGGCCGCTCGGGTGCCCGCTGGCTCGTCGCCCCCGACACCCGTCAGCCCTGGCTGCCCGGCCCCGAGGTACTGCTGTGGGCGGCCGTCCGGGCGGCCCGTTCGGCCGTGCGGATATCGATTTTTCCTCCCGCCGACCAGGGTGCTAAGGTCTACGACGTCAGCAGGCGCCGCTAGCTCAGTTGGTTNNCGAGTCCCTGGCGGCGCACCGACGGCAAAGGCCCTTCGCGAGAGCGAGGGGCCTTCTGCATGCCCGGCATCCGCGTCCCGCACCTTCAGCGTCCGACCATGATCCGTACCGTCCATTCCCCCGAAGCCGTACGTCCCTCCACCTCCACCCGGACGCCCTCCCCCGGCACCGTGAAGCTCTCCCCGGGGCCGATCGGCGCATCCGCGAGGGGCGGGTAGACCGAGTCCTCCCAGCAGGCCTCGGTGTCCGGGTGGGCGTCGATCACCTCGATCGGCCCCGGGGAGAGCTTCACGGTGCCGGGGGAGGGCGTCCGGGTGGAGGTGGAGGGACGTACGGCTTCGGGGGAATGGACGGTACGGATCATGGTCGGACGCTGAAGGTGCGGGACGCGGATGCCGGGCATGCAGAAGGCCCCTCGCTCTCGCGAAGGGCCTTTGCCGTCGGTGCGCCGCCAGGGACTCGAACCCCGGACCCGCTGATTAAGAGTCAGCTGCTCTAACCAACTGAGCTAGCGGCGCCTGCTGACGTCGTAGACC
>NZ_MUKA01000504.1:1113-1559 GCF_002150735.1 Streptomyces africanus | reverse complement strand
CCCGTACAGCGTGAACAGCACTCCCTGCCGGTAAAGGCTCCGGCGTTTGACCTCCTGGGCGACCTTCAGCTGCTCGTACGTGCTCGTGCCGATCGAGTGGCTGCTGTCGTTGTCGTCGTAGAGGTGGCATGTGTTGCCGCGCCTGAAGGGGCCGGGGTGCTCCTCGCCGACCTCGTCCAGTTGGATCCCCGGGCAGTCCGGGATGCCGTAGGCCGAACCGGCTCTCAGCAGCGACACCACTCCCCACAACAGGGGGATCAGGAACAGCACGAGCAGCACGGCTCTGAATCTCATCGGTTCACCCTAATAGGCGGCGAAGAGGGGGTTTGAAGGCGCAGCGGGACGAGGTCGCGGTCGCGGGGGGAGTGGATGCTCGCGGTGACGGGCCGAGGACCGCCGTACGACGTGCGCTTCGGGACCGCACTGCGGTGACGGCTCAGTCCGTC
>NZ_MUKA01000504.1:0-1107 GCF_002150735.1 Streptomyces africanus | reverse complement strand
CCACAGGGTGTCGCTGATCAGGCCGATCGAGATCGGGATCAGGCCCAGCAGCAGCATCTGCAACGGGATCCGGTCCGCCGTGTGGTCCACGCACTGGGGGAGTACGGCGGCGAAGAACACCACACCCTTCGGGTCGGTGACGCCGACCAGCACCCCGTCGAGCACGGTCCGCAGATCCCCGCAGGGCTCTTTCACCGACTGCGTCGTGATCGCCGACGCCTTCAGCTTCTTACGCTGCCGGAACGCCTGGATTCCCAGGTGGACGAGATAGGCCGCACCCGCCAGCTTGAGTCAGGTAGAGCGCCGCAGACTGTTCGACCAGCGAGCCGATTCCGACCGCGACGGCCACGACCCGCAGGTACGAGCCGAGGACGTTGCCGAGGGCGGTTGCCAGGCCGTCTGCCGCTCGCCGTGATGCGCCACACCCCTGTGATCCGGGCCACTTCAGCTCCGCGTGAGGAGCGGGCCTTTCCCAGGATCACAGCACCGGGCCTGCGAAGCCGCGTGGTGGCCCCACGGGGGCCGCTGAGCTTCACACGGCGTTGTCCAGACCGACGAACAGCTCGGCGATACGCCACTCGTCTTCGGCGTGCTGCAGCGTGAACGTGTAGAAGCCGGTCGAGAGCAGGGTCGCGCTCCCGCCCGCGTTCGACGTCAGCATCAGGTAGGCCCACACCACTGCCGTGTCGGCGTCCGCACGGCGGAAGACCATGTTGGTGAGGTTGTGCCTTCGCTGATCGGTCTGCGCTTCCGTTGCCTCTCGCACCAGGTCGAGAATCGCCGCGCGTCCGACGAAGGGGCCCTGCTCGACCTCACCGGCGATGTTGACCGTCCAGGTGGCGTCTTCGGTCAGAACGCCCGCCAGCGTCACCAGATCTCCGTGATCCAGGGCGAAGGCGTACCGTGCCAGCGTCTGCTGGACGGCGAGCCGCTCTGCGGGGTCGAGATCCGCATCTCCTGCCGGTGTTGTGTAGAGGTGGCTGCTTCCCCAGCCGAAGGCCGCAGTCGTCGTCATATCAAGCCTCGCTCGTGCTCGGTTGTCGGGTGAAAAATCGGGCCCGCACAGCGACAGCGGTCATCTGGCGTGTGCCGGAAGGCCGGAAGGCG
>NZ_MUKA01000503.1 GCF_002150735.1 Streptomyces africanus | reverse complement strand
ACCTGTACGGCACGGTCGTCGACGCAGTCGACCGCGCCCCCGACCCGAACACCCGTCCCGCCGCCCTGCCCCGCCGCCCCGAGTCCGGCGTCACCAGCACCGGCGGCCCGAAGGCCGTCATGCAACACCGCGGCGACAGCGTGACGCTGAGCGGCCGGGGCTATGTCCTGGTCCGCTGGCAGATCTCGCCGCACGCCCGGCCCGGCGGGGTGGTCATGCCGACCTGGACCGGCCTGAAGGGCAAGCTGTTCCACGTGGCCTCCGGCGGCTCGCGCCGCATGGACGACCCGCTGCCCGGCGCCCCGAACGGCTACGTCACCGGCATGGGCGGCCCGGACATCGGATACGCGGTGCTGCCGCCCGGCACCCAGCAGATGTGGCAGAACGAGTACTTCTACGTCGACGGCACCGTCACCCTCACCCAGAACGAACGCGGCTGCGACTACGGCATCGCCGTCTTCCCGTCCGACTGGGCGGCCGTGGACAAGGACGTCAACACGGGCCCGGCGCAGGGCGCCATCCGCTACGGCCTCGTCCGCGACACCGGCACGGACAGCGCGCCGGTGCCGCAGTACGTCACGCGTGCGACCCCGGCCGATCCGGCGACGGTCCCGCAGCGCTCGCGCGTGTAGCGCACAGCACGTCGATGCGGTTGGTCGTGATCGAGTCCACCCCGGCGCGCAGCAGCCGTCGCATGGAGCGGCGCGTGTCGGGGGTCCAGACGGACAGCAGGTAGCCGTCGCGGTGGACCCGCTCGGCGAGGGGCCGGTCCACCAGGCCGAAACGGTAGTTGAGCCAGCGCGGGCGGATCGCTTCCAGCAGGACGGGCCGGGGTGGCGCCAGCGTCGTCCAGGTGAGGGCGATCTCGGCGGCCGGGTCCGCCGCGCGCACGGCGAGCATGGCGTCGGCGCCGGCGCAGTAGTAGACGCGGTCCGCCGCCCCGGCCTGCCGTACGGCGTCCGTCACCCGCCGCACCGCCCGTACGTCGGGCGAGCCGGGCAGGTCGATCATCACCCTGTGGCCGTCGGTCGCGGCCAGCGCGTCCGTCAGGGCCGGGACCCCGCCGCCGGTCAGCCCGCGCACCTCCTCCCAGGACAGCGCGAGCACCGGCCGCTCGTGCTCCCAGAGCCGCTTCAACGTGTCGTCGTGCAGCAGCACCGGCACGCCGTCCCGGGTGAGCCGCACATCGATCTCCACCGCGTCCGCGCCCCGGTCGAGCGCGGAACGCAGCGAGGCGACGGTGTTCTCACGGTGGCGGTAGGGGTCGCCCCGGTGGGCCACGGCGGTCACGCGCCGCCCGGGGTGCACGGGGTGTCCCGGGTGCTCTGGGTGCTTGGGGGAGGGCGTCACCGGTCGAGCCATCCCGCGGTGTACGTGTCGATCTCCTCCTTGATCCTGGTCTTGCCCGCCGCGTCCAGGAAGGACGCCTCCACCGCGTTCTTCGCCAGGTCGGCGAGGCCCGGCTCGTCGAGGTCGAGCAGCCGGGCGGCGACCGCGTACTCGTTGTCGAGGTCGGTGCCGAACATCGGCGGGTCGTCGGAGTTGATCGTGACGAGGACCCCGGCCGCGGCGAACTCCTTGATGGGGTGCTCGTCGAGGGTGCGGACCGCGCGCGTGGCGATGTTGGAGGTCGGGCACACCTCCAGCGGGATCCGGTGCTCGGCGAGATGCGCGAGGAGCTTGGGGTCCTGGGCGGAGCTGGTGCCGTGCCCGATGCGCTCGGCCCGCAGGTGGGTGAGGGCGTCCCACACCGTCTGAGGGCCGGTGGTCTCGCCGGCGTGCGGTACGGAGTGCAGCCCGGCGGCGATGGCCCGGTCGAAGTACGGCTTGAACTGCGGACGCGGCACGCCGGCTTCGGGCCCGCCCAGACCGAAGGAGACCAGGCCCTCGGGGCGCAGCCGGTCGTCGGTGGCGAGCCGGGTCGTCTCCTCGGCGGCTTCGAGCCCCGCCTCGCCGGGGATGTCGAAGCACCAGCGCAGCACGGTCCCGAAATCGGCCTCCGCGGCCTTGCGGGCGTCCTCGATCGCGTCCATGAAGGCGCGCTCGTCGATGCCGCGGCGGGTGGAGGAGAACGGGGTGATGGTCAGCTCGGCGTACCGCACCTGCTGCCGGGCCAGGTCCCGCGCCACCTCGAAGGTCAGCAGCCGGACGTCCTCCGGCGTGCGGATCAGGTCGACGACCGACAGGTACACCTCGATGAAGTGGGCGAAGTCGGTGAAGGAGAAGTAGTCGACCAGGGCGGCGGGATCGGTCGGGACCTTCGAGTCGGGGTGCCGGGCGGCCAGTTCGGACACGATCCGGGGGGAGGCGGAGCCCACGTGGTGCACATGCAGTTCGGCCTTGGGCAGTCCGGCGACGAAGGCCGTGAGGTCGCGTGGGGCGCGGGGGTCGACAAGGTGCTGGGTCAAGGGTTCCTCCCCGGAACGGCGTCCCTGTCGGCACACGGCGGGAGGGACGCGGGTGATCGGCTGATCGATGACTCGGAGTCATCGTATGCCGTGGTGCATCGCCCATTTCAGGGGCGCGGGGCTGTATCGATGTGCGGCTCCGCCGCGTGGGCGCGACCAGCCCCAACGCAACCCGCACTGTGGCACGCACCGAACGGCCCCGTAGCATGGCGGCACGAACGACCCAGGGGGGATGCACCATGACGGACGCGACGCAACCAGACGGAGGCGGCGGCCACGACCCGTGGGCGCCCCCGGAGAACAAGACCTCGCTCGACAAGAACCAGACGCCGCCGTCGCCGTCCGTGCACGACCAGGCCACCGTCACCTCGATGCCGAGCGTGGGATTCACGCCGCCCACCGGAACGCCGTCCACCGGCACGCCCCAGTACGACACGTCCCACTCCGGCGCTGTCCCGCCCCCACCCGTCGCCCCCGGCGGGTACGGCTACCCCGGCTACCCCCAGGGAGGCGGGTACCCCCAGGGAGGCTACGGCTGGCCGGGCATGCCCATGGCCCCCCAGAACGGCATGGGCATCGCCGCGATGGTGCTGGGCATCATCTCCTGCACGCTCTTCTGTCTGTACGGCGTGGTCTCCCTGGTCACCGGCATCCTCGCCGTCGTCTTCGGCATCAAGGGCCGCAAGCGCGCCGAGGCCGGCGTGGCCACCAACCACGGTCAGGCGCAGGCGGGTCTGATCATGGGCATCATCGGGATCATCCTCGGCATCACCGTGATCGTCCTGATCGCCGTCGGCATCACGGCCGCGATCAACAGCGACGACTACGACGACGATCCGTACTACGGCGCCCAGGGTTCCGTGGCCACCGCCGCGTTCCACCGCTGAAACAGCCGTACTGCGCGGCGGATTTGGCCACTACGATTCCCTGGTCTGACAACGGAGGGGAGATCGTCATGTCCAACACCAATCCCACGCCCGGTGGGTTCGGTCCGCCGTCCCAGCCCCCGCAGCAGCCGGCCCCCGGCTACGGCTATCCGCAGCAGGGCGGCCCCGGCTACGGCTACCCCCAGGGCACCCCCGGCTACCCGGCCGCGCCGCCCGCCGGCTACCCCCAGGCGCCCGGCTACGCGATGCCCGCGCA
>NZ_MUKA01000502.1 GCF_002150735.1 Streptomyces africanus | reverse complement strand
GACATGCCGTGACCGGCCGCCGGGCGGCCCTGACCGCGCTCGGCGCGCTCGTCGCCACCGGGATCCCCCCGGCCGTGGCGGCCGAGCCGGCGCCCCCCGCGGGACCTCTGCCCTCGGCCGCCCAGACCATCGGCGCCGACCGGGCACCGGCTCCGGTACTGCGTGCTCTGCAGCGCGACCTCGGGCTGACGCCCGCCCAGGCGTCCCGGCGGCTGGTCAACGAGGCGGAGGCGGGCACCCGGGCCGGGCGGCTGCGCAACGCGCTGGGCACCCGTTTCGCGGGGGCCTGGCTGCGCGGCACGACGTCGCAGGAGCTGGTCGTGGCGACCACCCATGCGACGGATGTGCCCACCATCAAGGCCCAGGGCGCCAAAGCGGTCGTCGTGAAGAGGACGCTCCGCGACCTCGTGGCCGCCAAGCGGAAACTGGACGCGGCGGCGGGCCGCGTCAGCACGCGGAACACGCCCCTGTGGTACGTCGACATCCCGGCGAACCGAATCGCGGTGGAGGCCACGAACAAGGCTGCGGCCGCCGCCTTCGTCAAGGCCGCGGGCCTCGACGCCAAGAGCGTGGGCGTCAAGGTGACGGCGAACCGCCCGCGCCTTCTCGCGGACATCACGGGCGGCGACGCCTACTACATCGACGGCTCCGCCCGCTGCTCCGTCGGCTTCTCCGTCACCAAGGGCCAGCAGCAGGGCTTCGCCTCGGCAGGCCACTGCGGCAAGGCCGGCGCCAGGACGACCGGGTTCAACAACGCGGAGCAGGGCACTTTCCAGGCTTCCACCTTCCCCGGCAAGGACATGTCGTGGGTGGCCGTCAACGACCAGTGGACGGCCACCCCGAACGTGCGGGTCGACGGCGAGCAGAAGGTGCAGATCACCGGCTCGGTCCAGGCGCTCGTCGGGGCCGCCGTCTGCCGCTCCGGCTCCACCACCGGGTGGCACTGCGGCCAGATCGAGCAGCACGACACCAGTGTCAGCTACGCCGAGGGCAGGGTGGACGGGCTGACCCGGACGACGGTGTGCGCCGAGCCGGGCGACTCCGGCGGGCCCTTCGTCGCGGGCGTCCAGGCGCAGGGCGTGACCTCCGGCGGCACAGGGGACTGCACGAGCGGGGGCACGACCTTCTACCAGCCGGTCAATCCCCTGCTCAGGGACTTCGGCCTCACGCTCAAGACCGCCGCCGTCCAGTCCTCGGCACCGCAGGACAAGGTCACGCAGGCGTGGGCCGCCGGACGGGTCTACGAGGCCGGTGTCACGGTGAGCCACGCCGGTGTGCGCTACCGGTGTCTGCAGACCCACCAGGCCCAGGGCGCGTGGGCGCCCGCCCGCACTCCGGCCCTCTGGCAGCGGGTGTGACGAGGGGTCAGGACTGTCCGGCGCCGGCACGGCACGTGCCGCCGCCGGACGGTCCGCGCTACGCGTCCTCCGCCAGCAGCGCGTACGCGGCGGCCAGGAACGGGTCGTGGGCGCGGAAGCGGCGGGTGCACAGCGCGGCCAGGGCCGTGCCGGTGTCCGGGCGGAAGCCCAGGAACGCCTGCTGGCCGAGCGTCGCGCCGCTGTGGAAGTACATCGGTCCGCCGTCGGTCGGGTGACGGAACCAGGCGATGGTGTGGACGTGCCGGTGCCCGATGCCCCGGCGGAGCACGGGGCGGCACACCGCGCGCAGGGCGGCGGCCAGCTGCGGTGGTGCTCCGGTGGGGTCCAGGTGCGCCTCGATGAAGGTGAGCAGGTCGTGCGGCGTGGCCCGCACGGCACCCGCCGCCTGGAAGCCCCCGGCGTCGAAGGGGGGCACGGGTGACGCGCCGTCCTTGCCGTGCCCGGGGGCGTCAAAGCCGGAGTCGTCCGCCCGCAGCGTCGTGCCGGTCAGGCCGAGGGGGCGCAGGACCTGGCCTGTGAGCAGGTCCTCCCACGGTGTGCCGGTCGCGGCGGCGAGTGCGTGTCCGAGCACGGCGACGCCGTAGTTGGAGTAGCGCCAGCGGGTGCCGGGGCGGTGCCGGGGCCGGTGACGCAGGAAGGCGTCGACGACCCGGGCGGCGGGGAAACGGGCGTAGGGGTTGGTGTGCCAGGCGGGCAGGCCCCGGAGATAGAAGCCGGCCGGCAGGGCGGGCAGCCCGGACGTGTGGGTGATCAGGTGGGCGAGCGTCACCGGGTGCGCACCGGCCGGCCGTCCCTCGTCCAGGAAAGCGGCGGCCGGTTCACCGCCGGACAGCTCGCCGTGGTGGATCAGCCGGGCCAGCAGCAGGCCGGTGAACGTCTTGGCGGCCGAGCCGGTCTCGTAGCGGAGGTCCTCGCGGGGAAGCGGCGGGGGCGGGGCGGTACCGCCGCTCACGACCGTGCGGCGGCCGTGCCGGGAGAGGGCGAAGACTACGTCCGGGGCGTCGGAGGCGGAGACGGCCTCCGCAAGCCGCTCGGCGAGCGGGCCGTCGTCCGGAGGCACAGCCGGTCGGGGGGTGCTCCGGCCTGTGGTCGCGGCCCCTGGCGCCGCCCGGAGGGCCGCCGGCTCATCCGTCACCGTGTCACGCGGCGGCGAGGCACCCGGCCCCGGAACACGGCCCCTCGATGTGTCGTACGGGGCTGCCGAGCCCTCGTCCGTCGCCGTGCCCCACAAGGACGAC
>NZ_MUKA01000501.1 GCF_002150735.1 Streptomyces africanus | reverse complement strand
CCTCAAACGCCGGACGGGCTGAGAGGACGAAGCCGCCCGGGCAGGAGCGCCGGCCCAACCCAGTCACGCCCATCCACAAACGCCGGACAGGGTGTGAGGGCGAGGCCGGCCGGACAGGGGCGCCCATGCAGCCCACGCAGGAGCGCCGGCCCAGCCCAGACACGCCCATCCGCAAACGCCGGACAGGGTGTGAGGGCGAGGCCGGCCAGGCAGGGGCGGCGGCTCAGCCCAGGCGGGCTTCCAGTTCCGCCACGATCTCGTTCACCCCGACCGCCGTCTGCTCGCCCGACTCCATGTCCTTGAGCTGGACGACGCCCTCGGCGAGGTCGCGTTCGCCGGCGACGATCGTGTAGCGGGCGCCGCTGCGGTTGGCGTTCTTCATCGCGCCCTTGAGGCCCTTGCCGCCGTAGGAGAAGTCGGCCGCGATGCCGTTCTTGCGCAACTCCGTGACCTTGGCGAACAGGACCCGGCGGGCCTCCTCGCCGAGCGGGACGGCGAACACGCTGGTGGTGGCGGGGAGTTCGAGCTCGATGCCCTCCGCCTCCAGCGCGAGGACCGTGCGGTCGACGCCGAGGGCCCAGCCGACGGACGGCAGCGCGGGGCCGCCGATCATCTCGGAGAGGCCGTCGTAGCGCCCGCCGCCGCCGACGGCGGACTGGGAGCCGAGGCCGTCGTGGACGAACTCGAACGTCGTGCGCGTGTAGTAGTCCAGGCCGCGCACCAGCTTCGGGTCGTCCTCGAAGGCGACGCCCGCCGCCGTGAGCAGCTCGCGCACCTCCTCGTGGTACGCCTTGCAGGCGTCGCAGAGGTAGTCGCGCAGCAGCGGGGCGTCCCCGAGCTGCTTCTGCACCGACTCGCGCTTGTCGTCCAGGACGCGCAGCGGGTTGATCTCCGCCCGGCGCAGGGTGTCCTCGTCCAGGTCCAAGCCGCGCAGGAAGTCCTGCAGCGCCGTCCGGTACACCGGGCGGCACTCCTTGTCGCCCAGGCTGTTGAGCAGGATCCGGAAGTTGCTCAGGCCCAGCGAGCGGTAGGCCTGGTCGGCCAGGATGATCAGTTCGGCGTCCAGCGCCGGGTCCTCGGCACCGATCGCCTCGGCGCCGACCTGGGAGAAGTGGCGGTAGCGGCCCTTCTGGGGGCGCTCGTAGCGGTAGTACGAGCCGGAGTACCAGAGCTTGACGGGGAGGTTTCCCGCCTTGTGCAGGTTGGCCTCCAGCGCGGCACGCAGCACGGAGGCCGTGCCTTCGGGACGAAGGGCCAGCCGGTCGCCGCCCTTCGTCTCGAAGGCGTACATCTCCTTCGTCACGATGTCCGTCGACTCGCCGACGCCGCGCGCGAAGAGTTCGATGTTCTCGAAGCCCGGCGTCTCGATGTAGCCGTAGCCGGAGTTGCGCAGCGGCGCGGCGATCGCCTCGCGGACCGCAAGGAACGTCGCGGAGTCCGGCGGGATCAGGTCGTACGTGCCCTTGGGGGCCTTGAAGGTGCTCACGGAAGGTCTCGTCACATTCCTCGTCGGGGAGCCGGGGATGCTCCCTGGCCGGCCGCCACCTGCCGCAGATACGGGTTGGTGGCGCGCTCCTGGCCGATGGTGGTCTGGGGGCCGTGGCCGGACAGCACCACGGTCGAGTCGTCGAGCGGCAGGCACACGCGGGCCAGCGAGTCGAGCATCTCGGCCATGTCACCGCCGGGCAGGTCGGTGCGTCCGATGGAGCCGGCGAACAGCAGGTCGCCCGAGAACAGGATCGGCGGGATGTCCGCCGCCTCGGGCATACCGAAGGTCACCGACCCCTTGGTATGGCCGGGCGCGTGCGCGACGGACAGCTCCAGGCCCGCCAGCTCCAGCTTCGCCCCGTCGGCCAGCTCCTTGACGTCATCGGGCTCCCCCACGGTCAGTTCGCCCAGGAGCGGCATCCCGATGGAACGGCCGATTCCCTTCTCGGGGTCGTTCATCATGTACCGGTCGTCGGGGTGGATCCAGGCCGGCACGTCGTGCGCGCCGCACACCGGGACGACCGACGCCACGTGGTCGATGTGGCCGTGCGTGAGGACGACGGCGACGGGCTTGAGCCGATGCTTTCTGAGCGTTTCCTCGACGCCGTCGGCGGCCTGATGGCCGGGGTCGATGATCACGCACTCCTCACCGGCGGCGGGGGCGACGAGGTAGCAGTTCGTCCCCCAGGCCCCGGCGGGGAACCCGGCAATGAGCACGATCGTCCTTCGTTGTGTCGATACGGGCGGCTGCGGCTGCTGTCAGAGCCTACCGGCGCTGCCGATTCCTCAGCGAACCCATATACGGTACGGGGCACACGCAGGCGGTCGGCGCACAGGCCCCACGCGTACCGGTCGACGTTCGAGACCCATGAGGAGAGAACCCGGTGGTCAGCCAGGAACAGCGGCGGCGTCAGCTCGCCCGTGAGAAGTACTTGCGGCAGCAGCAGCGGCGCACTGATGCGCGACGCAAGGCCCGTATCCGCAACTCCGTGATCGCCTCGGTTCTCGGCGTGGTCGTGGTGCTCTCCGTGTCGGTCTACCTGACCAAGCCGTTCGAGGACGACGGCAAGAAGGAGAACGCGGGCGCGGAGGTCACCCCGAGCGCCTCGCCCAGCAAGGCCCCGGACCCGTGCGAGAAGCCGGCCCCGGGCAAGGTCAAGTCGGAGACCTGGAAGAAGGAACCGGCGATGACCATCGACAAGTCCGCGAAGTACACGATGAAGCTGGACACGACCTGCGGCGAGATAGACATCGCGCTGAAGGCGTCGGCGGCGCCGCACACCGTCAACTCGTTCAACTTCCTCCTCGGCAAGGGCTACCTGGACCACAGCAAGTGCCACCGGCTCACGGACCAGCAGATCTACGTCCTGCAGTGCGGCGACCCGCAGGGCACCGGCATGGGCGGCCCCGGCTACACGATCCCGGACGAGAATCTGAAGGACAAGAGCCTCAAGGGCGGGGTGTACCCGGCGGGCACGGTCGCGATGGCGAACCAGTACAACGCCCAGACGAAGCAGGGCCGCAACAGCGGCGGCAGCCAGTTCTTCCTCGTCTACCAGGACAGTCAGCTGCCGCCCGACTACACCCCGTTCGGAACGGTGTCCGAGGCGGGCATGAAGGTCCTCAAGAAAATCGCCGCCGCCGGAGCGCAGGCCCCCGACCCTCAGACGGGCAACACCGCGCCCAACGCGACGGTCGTGATCAACAAGGCCACGGTCGCGAAATCCTGACCCTCAACTGCGTAATTTCGGTCGCGCGGGATGCGGACAGGCCCCCCGCCGGTCGCCTATGTTGGCCGTGACGAAACTGTGGACGATGCCCGGGGGAGCTTCAGCCCCTCGCAGGCATCATGTGGAGGAGGCGCTGTGAGCAGCGACCCGTGGGGCCGCGTCGACGAGACGGGGACCGTGTACGTGCGTACGGCCGACGGCGAGCAGGTCGTCGGTTCGTGGCAGGCAGGCTCCCCCGAGGAGGCGCTGGCCTATTTCGAGCGCAAGTACGAGGGCCTGGTTGTCGAGATCGGCCTCCTCGAGAAGCGAGTGAAGACCACCGACCTGTCGGCGAAGGATGCCCAGGCGGCCATCGACCACATCCGGGAGCAGGTCGACGCGCACCACGCGGTGGGCGACCTGGATGCCCTGCGGGTCCGGCTGGACAAACTCACCGAGCTGGTGGAGGCGCGCCGCGAGGAGCGCAAGGCGCAGCGGGCCAAGCAGTCCGACGAGGCGCGCAAGGCCAAGGAGGCGCTGGTCGTCGAGGCGGAGGAGCTGTCGCAGTCCGACCAGTGGCGGGCGGCCGGTGAGCGGCTGCGGGCCCTGGTGGACACCTGGAAGGGCCTGCCGCGGCTGGACCGCAAGTCCGACGACGAGCTGTGGCACCGGTTCTCGCACGCGCGGTCGGCGTTCTCCAAGCGGCGCAAGCAGCACTTCGCGCAGCTGGACGCCCAGCGCGAGGAGGCGCGGCGGACCAAGGAGCGGCTGGTCGCCGAGGCCGAGGCACTGTCGAATTCGACGGACTGGGGTGCGACGGCCGCGCGCTACCGGGAGCTGATGGCCGAGTGGAAGGCCGCCGGCCGGGCCCAGCGCGAGCACGAGGACGATCTGTGGAACCGCTTCCGCGGCGCCCAGGACGTCTTCTTCGCCGCGCGAAGCTCGGTGTTCGCCGAGCGGGACGCCGAGCAGGCGGAGAACCTGAAGCTCAAGGAGGAGCTGGCCGAGGAGGCCGAGAAGCTCCTGCCGATCACGGACCTGAAGGCGTCCCGGGCGGCGTTCCGTGCGATCAACGAGCGGTGGGAGGCCATCGGTCATGTGCCGCGCGACGCCCGGCCCAAGGTCGAGGGCCGGATGCACGCGGTCGAGCGGGCCCTCCAGGAGGCCGAGGAGACCGAGTGGCGCCGGACGAACCCGGAGGCACGCGCGCGTGCCGAGGGTCTGACCGGCCAGCTCCAGGCCGCCGTGGACAAGCTGAGGGGCCAGATCGAGCAGGCCCGGGCGCAGGGCAACAACGCCAGGGCGGACAAGCTGGAGCGTGAGCTCGAGGGCCGTCAGGCGCTGCTGGACCAGGCGCTGAAGGGTCTGCAGGAGTTCGGCGGCTGATCAGCCGGTCGGAAAGGGGCCCCGTACATGCCGTACGGGGCCCCTTTCGCGTGGTCGCTTTTCGCGTGGTCGCCGCGAGCCGTTACGACCGGCTGCGCGCCGACGTCACCCGGTACACGTCGTAGACGCCCTCCACACCCCGGACCGCCTTCAGCACATGGCCGAGATGCTTCGGGTCGCCCATCTCGAAGGTGAAGCGGGAGGTGGCGACGCGGTCGCGGGAGGTCTGGACCGCCGCGGAGAGGATGTTGACGTGCTGGTCGGACAGGACGCGGGTGACGTCCGAGAGGAGCCGGGAGCGGTCCAGGGCCTCGACCTGGATGGCGACCAGGAAGACCGAGGACTGGGTGGGCGCCCACTCGACGTCGAGGATGCGCTCGGGCTCGCGGGACAGCGAGTCGACGTTGACGCAGTCGGTGCGGTGAACCGATACGCCGCTGCCGCGCGTGACGAAGCCCATGATGGGGTCGCCGGGGACGGGCGTACAGCAGCGGGCCAGCTTGACCCACACGTCCTCGACGCCCTTGACGACGACGCCCGGGTCGGCGCTGGAGCGGCGCTTGCGGCTGCGGCCGCGGGCCGGCGGGATCGACTCGTCGATCTCCTCGGTGGCGGCCTCCTCGCCGCCGAGGGCCTGGACGAGTTTCTGCACGATGTTCTGCGCGGAGACATGGCCCTCGCCGATCGCCGCGTACAGCGCGGAGATGTCCGCGTAGCGCATCTCGTGCGCGAGGGTCACCAGGGAGTCGCCGGTCAGGATGCGCTGGATCGGCAGGTTCTGCTTGCGCATGGCGCGGACGATGGCGTCCTTGCCCTGCTCGATCGCCTCGTCGCGGCGCTCCTTGGAGAACCAGGCGCGGATCTTGTTGCGGGCGCGCGGTGACTTGACGAAGCCGAGCCAGTCGCGGGAGGGACCGGCGCCGGGTGCCTTGGAGGTGAAGACCTCGACCAGGTCGCCGTTGTCGAGGGTGGATTCCAGCGGGACCAGCCGGCCGTTGACCCGGGCGCCTATGGTGCGGTGGCCGACCTCGGTGTGGACCGCGTAGGCGAAGTCCACCGGCGTGGCACCCGCGGGGAGCGCTATGACGTCGCCCTTGGGGGTGAAGACGAAGACCTCGTTGCGGGAGAGGTCGAAGCGCAGCGACTCCAGGAACTCGCCGGGGTCCTCGGTCTCCTTCTGCCAGTCCAGCAGCTGCCGCAGCCACGCCATGTCGTTGATGGCGTCCTTGTCCTTGCCGGAGGACTTGGGCGCGTCCGTGCGCACCTTGGAGGCGCCGGCGACGGCCTCCTGCTTGTACTTCCAGTGCGCCGCGATGCCGTACTCGGCGCGGCGGTGCATGTCGAACGTGCGGATCTGGAGTTCGACCGGTTTGCCGCCGGGGCCGATGACCGTGGTGTGCAGCGACTGGTACATGTTGAACTTGGGCATCGCGATGTAGTCCTTGAACCGGCCGGGGACCGGGTTCCATCGCGCGTGCACCGTGCCGAGGGCCGCGTAGCAGTCGCGGACGGTGTCCACCAGGACGCGGATGCCCACCAGGTCGTAGATCTCCGCGAAGTCCCGGCCGCGGACGATCATCTTCTGGTAGACGCTGTAGTAGTGCTTCGGACGGCCGGTGACGGTCGCCTTGATGCGGGCCGCCCGCAGGTCCTGCTGGACCTCGTCGGTGACGATGGCCAGGTACTCGTCGCGCTTCGGGGCGCGCTCGGCGACCAGGCGGACGATCTCGTCGTACATCTTGGGGTAGAGGATCGCGAAGGCGAGGTCCTCCAGCTCCCACTTGATGGTGTTCATGCCCAGGCGGTGGGCGAGCGGCGCGTAGATCTCCAGGGTCTCGCGCGCCTTCTTCTCCTGCTTCTCGCGCTTGAGGTAGCGCATGGTGCGCATGTTGTGCAGGCGGTCGGCGAGCTTGATGACCAGGACGCGCGGGTCCTTGGCCATGGCGACGACCATCTTGCGCACGGTCTCGGCCTGCGCGGCCTCGCCGAACTTGACCTTGTCCAGCTTGGTGACGCCGTCGACGAGCAGGGTGACGACGTCGCCGAAGTCGCGGCGCAGGTCGTCCAGGCCGTACTCGGTGTCCTCGACCGTGTCGTGCAGCAGGCCCGCCATCAGCGTGGCCGGATCCATGCCCAGCTCGGCGAGGATGGTCGTCACCGCGAGGGGATGCGTGATGTACGGGTCGCCGCTCTTGCGCTTCTGGCCGCGGTGCCAGCGCTCGGCGACCTGGTAGGCGCGCTCGATCTGGCGGAGCGTCGACGTCTCGATCTTCGGGTCGTTGCTGCGCACTATCCGCAGCAGCGGCTCCAGCACCGGGTTGTACGGGTTCGCGCGCTGGACGCCGAGGCGGGCCAGGCGGGCGCGGACGCGGTTGGAGGAGCCGGTACGGGCCGGCTGACCGGAGGCCTGCCGCACGGGCGGGGCGGGCTTGGGGCGCGCCTGCTCGGCGGGCTTGTCGACCGGCGCCGACTGGGCGTGCTCGACCGGCCCGCGGGTGTCGTTCTTCGCGTGGGGCGCGTTCGGCGCGGGCTTGGCCGCGGCTGCCGAGGCGGACTCGGGCTTGGCGGCGGTCAGGTGCTGGGCCTCGTCTGGCAAGAGGGCTCCTCGTGCGCGATCCGGGTCCCCCGGTCAGGCTCCGGAGACCCCATGGTAGCCATCCTGGGCCCCAGGATCGCCTTCAGGCCAATGTGAGGACCGTCTACCCCAAGAAACACGAGAGGCGGGCGCCGGATTCCTCCGGGCCCGCCTCCGCGCTGTCGTGCCGGTGTACGGCGCTCTGCGGTGGGGTTTCTAGACCGTGAGCAGCGCCTCCAGCGGGGCGCCGTTCAGAGCCGGCTCCAGGCGGGCGCGGCCGCTGAGGAAGCCGAGCTCCATGAGGACGGCGAGGCCCGCGACCTCGGCGCCGGCCCGGCGGATGAGCTGGACCGAGGCCTCGGCGGTGCCGCCGGTGGCGAGGACGTCGTCGACGATCAGGACGCGGTCGTCGGCGGTCAGGTCCTCGGCGTGCACCTCGATCTCCGCCGATCCGTACTCCAGGTCGTAGGCCTGGGCGAGGGTGGCTCCGGGGAGCTTGCCCGCCTTGCGTACGGGGATGAAGCCGAGGCCGGCGCGGACGGCGACCGGGGCGCCGAGGATGAAGCCCCGGGCCTCCAGGCCGACGACCTTGGTGGCACCCGTGCGCTCGGCGATCTCGGCGAGGGCGTCGGTGAGCGCGGTGAACGCCGCCGGGTCCGCCAGGAGCGGAGTGATGTCCTTGAACATCACGCCCGGCTCCGGGTAGTCCGCCACGTCCCTGATGCGGCTGAGCAGCAGCTCCCTGATGTCGGTCATCGGCGCTTCCCCGAGGGACGGCCACGGCCCCGGGTGCGGGACGCGGGCTGGTTGCGGGGGCCGACGACCGCGGGTGCCGCGTCCTCGGGCTCGCCGTCGTACGACTCGTCGGTGCCCTGGGGCTCGGTACCGGCCTGGGCGCCGGACTGCGCCCGCTTGGCGAGGACGCGCTTCCTGAGGGCCTTCAGCTGCGGCTCGCGCTCCTTGAGGTCGGCGACGAGCGGCGTGGCGATGAAGATCGAGGAGTACGCACCGGCGGCGAGGCCGACGAACAGCGACAGCGAGATGTCGTTCAGCATGCCGGCGCCGAGGACACCGCCGCCGATGAACAGCAGGCCCGCGACTGGCAGCAGCGCGACCACCGTGGTGTTGATGGAGCGGACCAGGGTGCTGTTGATCGAACGGTTGGCGATGTCGCTGTAGGTCCAGCGGGTCTGCTTGGTGATGTCCTTGGTCTGTTCCTTGAGGCTGTCGAAGACCACGACCGTGTCGTAGAGCGAGTAGCCGAGGATGGTCAGCAGACCGATCACCGTGCCCGGTGTGACCTCGAAGCCGACCAGGGCGTAGATGCCGACCGTGATGGTGATGTCGTGGATCAGGGCGACGAACGCGGCCAGCGCCATGCGCCACTCGAAGGCGATCGCCAGGTAGAGCACCACGAGGACCAGGAAGATGCCGAGGCCCTGCCAGGCCTTGCCGGCGATCTGGTCACCCCAGCTGGGGCCGACCAGTTCGGCGTTGATCTGCTCCTTGTCGATCTTCAGATCGTCGGAGAGCTTGTCCTTGATCTTGTCGGCCGCGCCGGTGTCGATGCCGGCCACCTGGATGCGCAGGCTGCCGTCACCGAGCTTCTGGACGATCGCGTCGTGGCCGGAGGCCTCTTCCGCGTACGTCTCCGCCTGGGACACCGAGGCACTGGTGTTCTTCGGGGTGTTGAAGACGGCCCCGCCCTGGAACTCGATGCCCATGTTCAGGCCGCGGACCGCCAGGCCGACGATGGCCGTGATGGTGATCAGGATGGAGAGGCCGTACCAGATCTTGCGGTTCTTGACGAAGTCGTAGCCGACCTCGCCACGGTGCAGTCGGGCGCCGAGGGTGCCGAGTTTCGACATCTCAGGCCTCCTTGGTGTCGACGGGGGCGGCGGGGCGGCGGGTGCGGCG
>NZ_MUKA01000067.1 GCF_002150735.1 Streptomyces africanus | reverse complement strand
GTGACGGCGCCCCGCCCACGGACGCGGTCGCGGACTCGGGCGGGCGGGAGCTCAATCCAGCAGGGGGCAGGTGAGGGGGAGGACACGTTCGGTCAGCCGGCCGGTGAGGTGGGTGTCGGTGAGGGCGGCGTCGGTGAGCCAGTCCGCTGCGGTCAGCCGGTCGATCAGGTCCCGCAGTTCGCCGGAGCCGACCGGGACCCGGGTGGCGAGTGCGTTCAGGGTGACGCCCTGGCCGCCGGGTCCGAGGCGCCCCACGTCGTCCGTCCACGTGGCCAGCGTCACGGCGAACAGCCGGGCGCCGGCGGGTGCCTTGGCCTTGCGGAGCTTCTTGTCCGAGACGACTCTCTGGGCCCAGCCGGAGAGCTTGGGCCGTGTCTTCCTGCCGAACGTGAACGGGCCCGTCCCGCCCTCGTCGGGCACCAGGGAGGGGACGGTGACCGGGGTGGGGTTCTCCGGCCGGGATGCGAGCAGGTCGCAGACGGTGCCGGGGAGGGACAGCCAGCCGCAGCCGGTCAGCTGCTCGACCAGGTCCTCCGGGTCGGTCAGGCCCAGCGCGTTGACGTCCTGGCCGACGAGGTTGCCGGTGCCGGTGTGCGCCGTGCGCAAGGTCAGCATCAGCACCAGCAGCCGTGCTTCCGCTCCGGGCAGCGGCGTGTGGCCGGCCACGTGCGCGAGGACGGAGCGCGCGTACTCCCACTGCGTCGGCACGGTCAGCAGGCGCACCACGCCCGGTTCCTCGCCGTCCGGGACACGGCCGGTGCGGTGCTGGTGCTGGCGTCGGATGACGGCGGCGGCCTGCTCGGCACGCTGGGCCTCCAGCCGCAGGGTGACGTCGCAACTGACGTCGGACCAGGTGAGGAAGGCGCGGGCCTTGCGTTCCTGGAGATCGGCCAGCAGCGCCAGGTCGGGCTCGGGGCGCTTCTGGTAGGCGCGGAAGAGGTCACCGAGCTCGGTGAGTTCGTCCCGCAGGGACACGGGCCGCAGGTCGCGCGGAATGACACGCCGGCCGATCCTCGCCTCCGGCGGGCGGCGGCGCCGCGCGGGTACGGGGAGGGGTGCGGGTACGGGGAGGGGCGCCGGACATCCCGTCCGGGTGGTGACCTGCTGGTCGGAGAACTGCGGCGTGCCCGCGCCGGTGCCCGCCGCCGCGGGGGTCGAGCGGCCGGCGGTCCGGGGTGCGGCCGGATGGGAGGTGGCCGCGGTCCGGGCCCCGGGAGTGGCGGCGGCACACCGTGAACAACACTCCAGGGCCTGCCACCAGCGTCCTGCCCGGTCGGTGATCACGGTCAGGACGACCGGTCCGCCGCATCGCCAGGGTTGTTCGGTACGCGCATGCCTGCCGGTGTCGGGGAGGTGGGCGCGGCAGCCGTCGGCCCGGCAGGCGCAGTAGGTGTCGGCTCTGGGGGCGGGGGTGGCGCGCAGGTGCGCCTTCAGGTGGGCGACCGCGGCCGTACGGCCTGCCGCCGCGGAGGGCAGACGCCGCTCGGCACAGGCGGGTCGGCTGCACGAGACGCGCACCTCCGAGCTGCCTCGGCCGACGGGGTCCAGACGCACGGTCCACCGGCGCCCCGGCACCCGTTCGTCCAGCTCGCTCCCTGCGGCGGCCTGTGTCATCCCGTTCTTCCTCCGTCTCCCATGACCTGCGTGTCACCGCCGCTTCCTGTTGTGCCGAGATGTGTTCGGGCGGCGGGTTCACGGTATGCGGCACAGGGGTGAAGGGGGATGAAATCGCACAGGGTGAGGGCTTCCGGGTGACAACGCCGTCCGTTTCGGTGAACCCGGGCTTGACGGCCGTCACGACGACGGAGACGGGTCTGAACCGGCCCTTTCGCGAGCGTACCTGGCCGGCGGGGGGAATTGAGCTGTCGGTCAGCTGCCCTGGTAGATCGTGGTGCACAGCAGCGTGGCGCCGTCGTCCACCCGGGCGGCCCAGTAGCGCGTTTGGTCGCCTGCCGCCCGGCGGCAGTTGTTTGCGTCGGCGCCCGCCGGGGCGCGGTAGACGCCTGTGATGTGCATGATCTGGTTGTACGGGACGGGTACCGGCTCGCGTCGGCAGGCCACGGCCGTCATCAGGGCGAGGGAGATCGAGTGGCCGGACTGCCGGCCGAGAATGCAGTAGCCGGTGTGGTAGACGCGGGTGAGGCAGAGCTTCGTGGTGTCGCCGGTGGTGGCGGACCGGTAGCCCCAGTACGACTTCCCATAGCCGGTGGGGCAGGCCGTGTTGATGGCGGTCACCTGGACCTGCGCCTGCTCGCCGGCGCAGGACACGGGGTCCGGCGGAGCACCGACGCTCCAGTCGACGCTGGTGGTGCCCCCGCGGCCCGTGTCGTGGACCGCCAGGCAGTCGCCGACCGAGATGGCCTCGAACGCCTCTTCGGTGGGATCCGGAGCGGGTGTCGACGGCTCGGGGTCGGGCTCGTCGGTGCTCCTCTCACCGGTGTCGGGGGCATCGGGGGCGCGGACGGTCGGAGAAGGCGTGTACGGGGCCGGGCTGGAACTGGAGGGGGGCGAGTCGGACACCAGGTCCTTCAGCTCCCCCGCGTTGCTCACGCCCAGCCAAGTCAGGATCGACAGGACGGATGCGATCCCGCCTGCCAGCGCCCATAACTTGGCAGTGGAATGATCATCGGATGCGTCTGCCACAATGCCCTCCCCCGCTGAGGCTCAGGAGATGCTAACCATTCCGGCGCCGCTGAGAGCCGAACTCCCTCTATCTCAACTCCGTTGGCCCTCGTTCGAGCCGATCCAGCACCCCGCTGATCATCGTCCGGCCGGATCATCCGCTTATCGTCTCCGTCTACCTGTCCAACGAGCGGTACGGGACGTGGGGTGGGGTGATCAGGGTGACTTCAGGAGAGGGGAGGCGGCCCGTTCCTCCGACGATTCCCCGACCAACGGCACGGTGTTCCTGGAGTGGCGGTGAGCCACGCGGATGTGTATGTACGGGGGGTGTTGTACGGGGAGGGCGGGCGTTCGTCCCCGGTACGGGGGAAGCGGACCCAAGTGGCGCGAACGTTGCGTGTCCTTACAGTGAGTGGTGAGTGACGGTCCGGTGTGGTGCCTGCGGCGGGTTGAGGGGTGGGTGCCACTGTGCGGGTGGGTGAGGTGAGGTCACCGGTGACGGCTCAGGGCAGTGAGGGCGAGACGGGCATCCTGCGGTGCTTCGGGCAGCAGTTGCGGTTGCTGCGGACGAGCAGGGGGCTGACGCGGGCGGAGTTGGGCGCGAAGCTCGGGTATGGCGAGGACATGGTCACGTCGGTGGAGTTGGGGCGGCGCATCCCGAGACCGGAGTTCATCGACCGGGCGGATGCGATTTTGGAGGCCGGTGGGCTGCTGACGGTTATGAAGGAGGAGGTTGCGCGGGCACGGTATCCGGCGTTCTTCCGGGAGGTGCTTTGCGTACACGCCATGCTTCAGCATTTGGCGTCTCTGACAGTTTGAACCACGGCTTCAACTCGGCCAGAATGGCGTCCTCATTCCAGTCCGGCCGAACCCAAGGCGGGTTCCCCACCTGCAAGTCATACCCGCCCCGGGCAAACACCTGCCCGAACTCCAACTCCCAATGGAAGAACCCCTGCCGCTCAGCCACATCCCGAGCAACCCCCGCCCACGAATACCGCGACTCCAGCGAAGTGAACCGCTCCATGCCCATCCACTCGGGCAACTCGTCCTCGTACCGCTCCAGCTCATCAGCGTGTCGAACTGGGCCACCAGCGAGTCTGCCGCCACGTCCTGCGTACCCAACAGCGACTCCGCGAAGTCCAGCCAGTCGTCCAGCGAGGCCAGCGCGATCACCGGTCGCCGCTCGCCCCGGATCTGCTCCTTGCGGCTGCCGCCCCGCGTGCCCTTCGACTTGACCTCGACGACCTGGACGTCACCGAACAGGTCCTCCGACTCGTACGTCTCCCGCGCAGGTACACCCGACTGAGCTGGAACCGGGGCTGAGGCCGAGGCCGCCGTCACAGTCCACCCCGCCGACTGCGAAGCAACCTCCGGCGCCCGCACGTACGCCTCGTGCGAGCCGTCCAGCAGTGCAGCCTCCTGAACTGGCCAGAACCACAGCGCGCACCGCGCGTCCATCAGCGTCTTCAGTCGCCAGTACGGCGTGTCGACCGCCTCCAGGTCGGACTTGACCTTCTCCCTCGGCACCGCGACCTCAGGCGACCGCAGCCAACCATCCTCCGCGCCCCACACTTCAATCCGTCGCGAAATCTCGCGCTCGGAGACCTCCAGCCGGCGCACGACCAGCCCCCACAGGTACTCCGCCCGCCGCGCCAAACCCTGCAACCGCTTGGTCTGCGTGGCGTTGGGCGACTTGGTGATCGCCTTGCGCCAGGCGGCCAGCGCCTTCGCCTCCGCCGGGGCCAGCGCCTTGGCCTCCTTCTCGGCCGCGACCGCGCCCCACTCCTTCGCCGGGAGCAGGAAGTGATGCACCGCCCCCTCAGGCAGCGGCGCCCCCGCCAGCGCCTCTGACAGCGGGAAGCGTTCCGGAGTCGTCCCCAGCCAGCCGCCCTTCTTCAGATGCTCGGCGGAGTACACCTCCCGACGCCCACCGATCAGCGAGTTGCCACGCCGCAGGTGCAGCCCGAACCACGGCGCCCCCATGCCGGGGTGCATCGTGTTGAGCCCTAGCGACACCTCCGCCAGCTCCACCGCCGTGTCGTCGAGGTTCACGCCGTAGGAGTTGTGCAGCGCGATGTACGCCTTGGCCTTCTGCAACTCGACCGCGTACTTCTCCGTGTCGATGGCGACGCCCAACTCGTCCTGCCGCCGCCGCAGATACTCCGCCGCGACCTGGTTGATCGCCTCGTTGAGGAACGCGCCCGAGCCGAGCGCCGGCTCGCAGATCTTCCATTCCAGCAGCTCGCGCGCCTCGGTGACGGTGTCGTCCTGGTCCAGGCGGTGCTGCAAGGCGAGTTGGACCGTCGCCCGGGTCAGCGACTCCGGGGTGTAGTAGGAAGCCGACGTCTGGCGGTCGCGCCCCGACAGGCGGTACACGAACGCGCCCGGCGCGTACCGCACGCGCCCGGCGCGTACCGCACGCGCCGCTCCTCGCCGGTGTCCTCGTCCTTGTGCCGGACGAACACGCTGTCGGGGTACTCGTCGGCCTTCGTCGCCGGGATAAGCCAGGAGCCGTCCTTCGGGTCGCCGTTCTTCGCGACCTCGTACAGCTCCTCGCCCGCGACGAAACCGGAGTACGACATCAGGCCCTCGTACACCGCGCCGAGTTGGTTGATGCCGAGCTGGGCGTAGGAGATGAAGCCGCCGCGCTCGCGCTTCTTGCCGCGGGTCAGCATCAGCAGGCGCAGCACCCGGTACAGCGTCTCGTTGCGCAGCCGGGTGTCGATGAAGCGCTCTCCGCCCTCGGTACCGGCGGGCTCCCCCTCGGCGTCGGCGCGCGGGTCGGCGACGGCGTACCGGCCGATCAGCCGGATCGCGCCCGGCTCGAACAGCTTGGAGTGCAGCGGCTCGAAGCGCAGCCCCACGTCCTCCGACGTCTTCGCCGTCACGGCCTCGGCCGCCTCCGCGTCCACGCCGTGCGTGCGACGCGGCTGGTAGCCCTCCTGCACCTTGCTGAACAGCAAGTCCAACGACTCGTACAGGTAGAACCCCTTGCGGGACTTCTCGTCGACGAGATCCCGCTCGGCGATCAACTCGCCCAGCCGGCCCAGCCCGTACCCCATCTGGTACTCGGTGTAGTCCGAGGGCAGGATGCCCAGCTCCGGGCGGGGCTCCGCGTACAGCAGGAACAGGATCCGGTACAGGTAGCGCAGCGACTCGCGGGTCAACCGGCGGCCCAGCTCGGGGAGTTCCTTGACCTCCTCCGGGCGGACGCCGGCCTCGCGCAGCCGGTCCAGGACTCGTTGGCGATCAGTTCGACGCTCAGCCGCAGGCCATCGCGCAGCTCGCTGGAGACGCCCACCGCGTGCTTCGTCGACTTGTCGAGGAGGGTGGCGAGCGGATTCTCGCCGCCTTCCTCCGGCGTGCGCAGCGAGTCAGCGCCGAACAGGGCGGCCACCGTGTCGAGTTCGCCGCCCGCCTTGGTGCCGTTGCGTTCCAGCACCCGATCCAGGGACACCGCTAGGTAGCGGCCTTCACCCCACGCGGCCCGGTCGGCAAGCAGGACGACGCCGCCGACCAGCAGCAGGACGTAACGCGGGGCGTCTTCGCAGGCGAACAGGAACGAGGCCAGCTTCGAGCCGGTGGTGATCGTGTGCTGGCCGTCCAGGCGCACTTCGTCCAGCAGGCGTCCCGCGCCGTCGGGGGCCAGGGCGTCGTCCGGCTCGGGGGACCAGCCGCAGTCCAGGGCGACCAGGTCCTTCTCCGCGTGCGCGACCGTCACCTCGTACGACTGCTCGGCGCGGACGACCGTCAGCGTGCCCGGCTTGGCGTCGTAGCCGAGGGCGCGCAGCACCTCCGCGTTCAGCGTGCGGACGCGGTCGCGCCACTCGGGGGCGGCGTACGTCACGGCGTCGTCGCCGGTCGCCGCCCGCTCCTCGTCCATCGTGAAGTACGAGCGAGCCGCGAAGTAGGGGCGGCGCAGCGCTCGCAGGCCCGCGCGCGGGGTGACAGGCAGGGCGCCTTCGGGCCGCTCGATGCCGGCGGCGTCCTCCTCGCGCTGCTTCCACTGGGAGAGCAGGCCGGCGCTCGGCACCGTGCCGGCGCATCCTGCCGTGGCGACCGGTCCGGCCACGTCCGCCGCCGTGTCCACGAACAGCACCGACTCGCGCGCGGGGCCGCCCGGTTCGGGCCGTTGCAGCACCCACACCTGGAGTCCGACGTGCAGCGGCACCGACGCGCCGGCCGGCAGGGCGATCACCGCGCGCAGGGCTCCGCTGCGTACCAGCTCCGCCCGTACCCGGCGCTCCGACGCGCGGCCCGCCGTGGCGGGCGGCAGGAGCAGGGCGGCGTGACCGCCGGGAGTGAGATGGGCGAGCGCGTGCTGCACCCACGCAAGCGCCGACTCGGGGCGCGCCGGGACCCCGTACGCCCAGCGCGGGTCGTACGCGAGCGTGTCGTGGCCCAGTCGCGCACGCCGTACGGCGGGTTGCACAGCACCGCGTCGGCGAGCAGGTCGGGAAGGCGTCCGCGCGGAGGCTGTCCGCGGCGCGCACGGTGACCTCGGCCTCCGGAGCCGCCAGCATCAGGCTCACGGCACTGCGCAGGGCCTGCACGGGCAGGTTGTCCTGGCCGTACAGCTCACGCGCTCCTCGGCGGGCGGCTGCCGCGAGCAAGGTGCCGCCGCCGCAGGCCGGGTCGAGGACGCTGGACGGACTCCCCGGAATCAGACGGGCGAGCAGGTCCGCGAGCGGTGCGGGGGTCAGATACGCACCGGACGCGGCGCTGTCCTCCAACTCCCGCTCCGCGAGCACGCCGAGGGCGGCCTGGCCTCCCTCGTCACGCACACACGCGTACAACGCGCGCAGCACCGCCGAGTCGCCCGCCCCGAAACGGACGGGACCGGCGGCCGGCATGGCGTCGGCCGCGGTCTCGGCGTCCCGCCGCGCGTGCGCGACGAGATCCGTGTCCGGCGATTCCGTGACGGCTGTCAGTGTCTCGGGTGAGTGCCCCGCCGCCGCGAGGACCAGGAGCAGCAGGCCCTGCGACACACCGCTCCCACCGCTCTGCGCGCGCAGACGCAGCGTCGTACGGAGCTCCTCCGACGGGGTCGCCGCCGAGACGTGACCGCGCGCGGACAGCCAGGCGCGGACGGACTCAAGGTCGTACAGCGGACTGCTCTCCGTGCCGCCGGACGGCGCGGGGAAGTCCTCGTGCCGGCGGCGCCAGCTGCTGACCGTGGCGCGCGTGACCCCCGCGATGCGGGAGATCTCGGCGGCGGTCACCTGCGCGGATGACTGGGGCATGGCGGCAGTCCTGAGCCTCTCCGGAGTGAACAGTCAACAACCTACGGTTTGCCGTGTTCACCGACACGAGCTTCGACCGCGCGAGAGGCGACGACGGGTCGGCCGTGGCGTCCTTCGGGCACCTCTTACTAGCCGACGCCGTGAGTCACCTACGTACCGGCCACCCGCTGGACGCTCCCGCCGCTCGGCAGGGGACCGGTGAGGTCCGGGTCGCCGAACTCCGCTCGCAAGGCCTGAAAGGCGGTCACCTTGTCCTCACCGAAGCGGCGGACGTGGGCGGCGTATTCATCGGGGGAGAGGAACGCCGACGGCCTGGACTTGGTGTGGAACTTGTCCGCGTACATCACCAGCCTCTCCTCCTCCGTCTCCGCCAGGTAGTCGGCGGGAGGGAGGGGCAGACCTTGGCTCGCGATGTCGTGCCGCGTGAGGCCCACTCCGGTGTGGTGGGAGCAGAAGCGGCGCAGGGTCTCGGGGAATCCCTCCGCTTCGAGGATCTCGTGGCCGAGCAGTCCGTGTCGGACGTAGTTCTCGTGGTCCAGCCGTCCGTCGGCCCCGTAGAGGCGGTAGACGCCGATGTCGTGAAGGAGGCATCCGGCACGGACCAGTTCGGCGTCGAGGTGAGCGAGGTGGGGCGCGGAGAGGAGTTGCTCGGCGATTCCCCAGACGATCTCGCAGTGCGTGTGGACGAGCGTGAACGCCTCGGCGGTGGGTGCGTGCTTCTCGTGCAGCACTTGGATCTCTGCGGGGCCCGGAATGCTCACCGGAGGAGCGTAACAACCGCCGATGCCGCTTGGTCGGCCCTTCCCATGTCACCTGTTTCACACGATCGGATGATGCTGCGGAGAAGCGGGCTCGGGCCGGCTTCGCGGGCCGTTCGAGCTGGTGACGGGGAATTCTCGTCCATTGTCATCACGGCAGCGGGAGCACACCATGGGCCTGCACTTCCACCGCAACCCCGACGGCACGACCACCGGGCGCAACGAGGCCAACGGCTTCACCGTGACGCATGCCGAAGAAGAAGAGGTGAAGCGGCTGTTGTATGAGGACGCCGGGTGGGAGTACACGCCTCCACCCCCTCCGGTTCCGCCTGGCTTCCATCGGTTCTCGTTGGTGCACGACGAGTTCCGGGCCTCCGGGTTCGGGGAGGAACGGTATGCGGGGCTGCGGGCGCGTCCGCCGGAGGGGTGCGTGCCGGTCGACTCGGGGTGCTTCGCCCTGGAGTGCCAGCGGCCAGGGAAGACGCTCATGGACGCGGTCGCCGGTACCGTCGCGGAGGTTCGCCGAGAGCACGGGCTGGTGATGAACAGCCTGGGTGTGGAGAAGCCCCACGAATGGTTCGACGCGGACGACAAGAACGGATACGCAGCGGAGATCGTCGCGCACTTGGTGCTGATGGCCGCTGACCGCGCCCGACTGCTCGGGTATGGGCGTAAGGATGTGGTCCGGCTACTCGATGCCACGGGGATCGAGTAGCCAGTGATATCAAGGGACATGAAGAGCACGCCTCACGACAGGGTGGCCGGCCCCGGGGCGAAGTCCGGGTCCACTTGGGCGGCCAGGTCCTCTCCCGTGCGGGCGTCCGCCCACGCTCGGGCGTTGCGCAGGTGGAATTCCACGGCGTGGCGGTGGAGCCGGTCCCAGTCGCGGGGGTGGGAGTCGACGGCCTCGCGCAGCACGCGGAGGGCGTGGAGGTTGTGGGGCTCCAGAGACGCCAGTGCGTCCGGGCCGGCCTCGGTGCGGCCCTGTTCGGCCGCGCGGACCCAGGGGGAGTGGACCAGGTAGGTCAGGAGGTCGTCCCCTACCTGGTCCTTGAGGAAGAGGAGGTCGTCCTCGCCGGTCACCTTGTTGCCGATGACCGCGATGCGGATGCCGAACTGTTCCGCGTGGTCGCGGTACTGGCGGTAGACGGAGACGCCCTTGCGGGTGGGTTCCGCCACCAGGAAGGTGAGGTCGAAGCGGGTGAACAGGCCCGAGGCGAAGGCGTCCGCGCCCGCCGTCATGTCGACCACGACGTATTCGCCGGGGCCGTCGGCCAGGTGGCCGAGGTACAGCTCGACCGCGCCCAGCTTGGAGTGGTAGCAGGCCACGCCCAGGTCGGACTCGTCGAACTCGCCCGTCACCATCAGCGGTACGCCGCCCGCGCGGCCGACGTGCCGGGTGTGGAGTTCGTCGTCACCGAGCGGGTGGAGGAGGCGGGAACCGCGTCCCGGTGGGGTCGTCTTGATCATGGCCGCGGGGGACGCGATGCGTGGGTTCGTGCCGCGCAGGTAGTCCTTGATCGAGTCCAGGTGCTCGCCCAGGGGAGGGGCGGACACCTCCGCGGGACCGAGCGCCTCGGCCAGGTGCTGGTTGATGTCGCCGTCGATGGCGAGGACCGGGGCGCCGGAACGCGCCAGGTGGCGGGAGAACAGCGCCGACAGCGTGGTCTTGCCGCTGCCGCCCTTGCCGACGAACGCGACCCTCATGACCGTCCCACCTTTTTGAAAATGGATGTCATGTGGTTAGGTTTAGGGAGTGATCGTCACCACTGTCAAATCGCTTGGGCCGTTCGGGGTCACCTTGATGCAGACGCCTTGATGCATATGCTGTGCAAGTGCGTGTCAAGAGCATCAAGCGTCCCGTCCGTTTCCTCGCCGCCCTCGTCCTCCTCCCGGGCCTGGCCGGCTGCTTCGTCTCCCCGCCGGGGGAGTCGTCGTCGGACGGCGGGCCGTCGGGCTCGCGGCTGCGCGTCGCCCTCGCCTTCCCGCCCGCCGAGAACTTCTCGCCGTACGGAGCCGATGCCACGCTCCTCAGCCGGCTCGGCGTCACCGAGGGTTTGACCGCCCTGGACGCCAACGGTGCCGCGACCCCCGCGCTCGCCCAGTCCTGGCGCCGCGAGAACGACCGCACCTGGCGGTTCACCCTGCGCGAGGCCACCTTCCAGGACGGCACGGACGTCACCCCGTCCGCCGTGGCCGAAGCGCTCAACCGTGCCACGAAGGCGAAGCCCGTGCCCGCCGCCCTCGCCGGTGTCACCCTCGACGCCGAGGCCGACGGCAGCCGCGGCGTACGGATCACCACCGGCGCGGCCGATCCCGTCCTGCCCATGCGCCTGTCCAGCCCGACCCTGGCGGTCCTCTCCCCGAAGGCGTACGGGAAGAAGGGCGCCCCCACGCCCGTCGGCACCGCCACCGGGCCCTTCGAGATCACCAAGGCCGACAGCGGCGGATCCGCCACCCTCGACCGCTTCGACGACTACTGGGGCGGCCTCGCCCACGCCTCCGGCATCGACGCGCGATTCGTCAAGGACGGCACCGCGCGCGCCAACGCGGTGCGCAGCGGCGACGTCGACATCGCCGAGGCGATCCCGGTCGCCCAGGCCGCCACCCTCGACAAGGAGACCCTGAAGGAAGCCGGAACCACCCGGACGACCAGCCTCCAGCTCAACACCAGGACCGGCCCCTTCAAGGACCCGGAGGTGCGCGCCGCCGCGCGCACGGCGGTCGACTCCTCCGTCATCGTCAAGGGCGTCTTCGAGGGGTACGCCGACCCGGGCGCGGGCATCTACGGACCCGCGGTCACCTGGGCCGAGAGCAGGCGGGTGAAGCCGACGGGGCGCGTGGCCGCCGCCCGGCCCGACGGCACACGGATCACCCTCGCCACCTACGACAACCGGCCCGAACTCCCCGAGGTCGCCCAGGTCGTGCAACAGCAGCTCGAAAAGGCCGGATTCGAGGTGAAGCTGCAGGTGCGCGAGTACTCGCGGCTGGAGAGCGACGCGCTGGAGGGGAAGTTCGACGCCTTCATCGGCGCCCGCAACAGCCTGCTCGACACCGGCGACCCCGTCGGCATCCTCGCCAGTGACTACACCTGCGACGGCGGCTACAACCTCGCCCTGCTGTGCGACCGGAAGGTCGACCGGGCCGTCGCGAAGGCCGACGGGACCGACGGCACGGGCGAGCGGCAGGACGCGGCCATGGCCGCCGAGGCCGCGGTCCTCGGCACGGACGCGGTCGTGCCGCTGGCCCACCAGCGGATCATCGCCGGCGTCTCCACCGACGTCCGGGGCGTCGTCCTCGACCCGTACGAGCGGGCCCTGGTGGGCACCGGGACGCGGCGCTGAGATCGTCGTCTGCGGTCGGGAAACGTAGACTGGGCACGGTGGTCATGCCCGGCACCTTCGGTGGGAGGTGATGCGCGATGACACAGGACGGCCGGCTGCGACTGCATCTGCAGCGCACCCTGAACGGATCGTGCCCGGTCGTGTTCCGCGAGCTGACCGACCCCCGGGAACTGGCCCGCTGGTGGGGGCCGGACGGGTTCACCATCCCGAGTGTGGAGAGCGACCTCCGTCCGGGTGGTGCCTACCGGATCGCGATGCAGCCCCCGGAAGGTGAGCTGTTCCACCTGGTGGGCGAGTACATCGAGGTCGAGCCCCCGGTGGGCCTGTCGTACACCTT
Organism: Streptomyces africanus; assembly: GCF_002150735.1. Taxonomy (GTDB): domain Bacteria; phylum Actinomycetota; class Actinomycetes; order Streptomycetales; family Streptomycetaceae; genus Streptomyces; species Streptomyces africanus. Next base: position 38,761 of record NZ_MUKA01000067.1, on the reverse strand, counting down.
CCGCTGGGAGGATCCCGACCCCGAGGACCGGGAGACCGTGGTGACGCTGTCGCTTCACGACATCGACACCGCGCGGTCCGAACTGGTCCTCGACCAGGGTGACTTCGCCACGGAGCGGCGCCGGGCTCTCCACGAGGAAGGCTGGAGCCAGGGCCTCGGCAAGCTCGGGGAACTGCTCGCGGCACCATGGGATTGATCACTGTCCGGATGCCTGACCAGTGCTGCCCGCCGGGACCGGTCAGGCGGGCAGCTTCGTGTCGATCACGCAGCTGATCTCGACCGCCTGTCCCGGGAAGGTGAGTTCCGTGACGCCCAGAGCCGTGCTGACCGGGCGATGGGCGCCGAAGTAGGCCCGGTTGCCCTCCGCCACCGCGTCGGCGTTCTTCACCAGGTCCACCACGTACAGCGTCTGGGAGACGATCTGGTGGCGTGTGACGCCGTAGTGGGCCAGCACCTTGTCGATGTTGGCGTAGGTCCCCGCCAGCTGAGCGGCGACGTCGTCCTCGGGGTCAAAGCCGCCCGCGTCGTCGAACGAGAGCTGTCCGGAGACATGGATCAGATCGCCGGACCTGATCGCCTGCGCGTAGCCGAAGTGGTTCTCGGCCGGGATGCCGTGGTCGTAGACATCGATCGTGGTCATGGTTGCCGTCCTTCCGTTCCTCCCGCGGAGCGCGCGGTCACGCTCTCTTGCGGTTACTCGGAAACCGTAGGAGAGTCTGTGGCGACCTGGAAGAACGCACTTTTCAGTGACTGGGGAACCAGATGGTGACCAAGCAGGTGAGGGACGAACTGCCGGAGAACGCCGACCTGCGGCGGGCCGACTCCCTGGCACGGGAGATCTTCTCCGACGTGGCCAACAAGTGGGCGCTGCTGATCATCGAGGCCCTCGGTGAAGGCACCCTGCGCTTCAGCGAGTTGCGTAACGAGGTCGAGGGCGTCAGCCACAAGATGCTCACGCAGAACCTGCGGATGCTGGAGCGCAACGGCCTGGTCGACCGGAAGGTGCACCCCACCGTGCCGCCGAAGGTCGAGTACACGCTCACCGAACCGGGCCGGGCCCTGCGCGCCACGGTCGACCTGATCTGCGGCTGGACCAACCAGTACCTCGGGCACATCGAGACCGCCCGCGACCGGTTCGACGCCTGACCGGCCGGGGCGTCAGCCCGCGACCAGTTCCCGCACCTGCCGGGGGGCCGGGGCCTTCTCGACCCGCGAGGTCCGGTACAGCCACAGCACATCCCGTCCGAACGACCACACCAGCAGGCCCAGGGCCAGGGCCGCGACCCCGAAGGTGGCCGCGTACGGCAGCAGGCCGGCGCCCGCCAGCAGGAGCAGCACGCCCTGGAGCGCGGCGACGGTCTTGCGGGCGGTGCTCGGCGGGAGGGCGGCCGTCAGCCAGGGCCAGACCCGGGCGGCGGCGACGAAGACGTACCGCATCCCGCCGATGAGCAGCACCCACGGACCCAGTTGCATCGAGACGTACACGCTCAGCACCAGGATCAGGAACGCGTCGACCTCCATGTCGAAGCGCGCGCCCAGCGGCGTCGAGGTGCCCGTGCGGCGGGCGACCTTGCCGTCGACGCCGTCGAGGATCAGGGCCACCGCCGTCAGGCCGACGAACAGCGAGACGGGCGGCGAGCTCTGGAAGGAGTCCGCGACCAGCGCGGTGACCCCGCCGACGAGGGTGGCCCGGCCGAGGGTGACCCGGTTCGCCGCGCCGAACGAGCGCAACCGGGAGCGGTGCAGGGCCCGGGAGAGCACCGCCCAGGTGGCGACAGCGAACGCGAGGCCGGTCAGCCAGCCCGCCGGGCCCATCCCGATCGCCGTACCGATCAGGGCCAGCAGCAGGATCTGCGCTCCCGCCCCCACGGCGGTCTCCTGCTGGACGAGCCTCGCGTCGTAAGTGTTGTTCAGGGCCACCGAACACCCTCCGGCCGTGTGACAGAGTCGATCAACGCCGCTACCTTGTGCGCGGCCTGTGCACCCCTCGGTACGCAAGCCGCTTCCCGATCGTTCAGGAGGACTTCGATGAAGCACACGGGACGTGCGTTCTGGATCGACTCGCCCGGGCACGGCGGCATCCGGGACGTCGGTCTGCCGGACCCCGGCGAGGGCGAGGTGCTGGTCCGCACGCTGTTCTCCGGCGTGAGCCGGGGCACGGAGACGCTGGTCTTCCGCGGCGGCGTGCCCGCGAGTCAGCACACGGCCATGCGGGCGCCGTTCCAGGAGGGCGATTTCCCCGGCCCGGTGAAGTACGGCTACCTCAACGTCGGCGTGGTGGAGGAGGGGCCCGAGACCCTCGTCGGCCGTACGGTGTTCTGCCTCTACCCGCACCAGACCCGCTACGTCGTCCCGGCGAGCGCCGTCACGCCCGTACCGGACACCGTGCCGGCCGAACGGGCCGTGCTCGCGGGGACCGTGGAGACCGCCGTCAACGCCCTGTGGGACGCCGCACCCCTGGCCGGCGACCGGATCGCCGTGGTCGGCGGGGGCATGGTCGGCTCCTCGGTGGCCGCGCTGCTCGCCCGGTTCCCCGGCGTCCGCGTCCAGTTGGTCGACGCCGACCCGGGCCGGGCCGAGATCGCCAAGGCCCTGGGCGTCGGCTTCGCCTTCCCGCAGGACGCCCTCGGTGACTGCGACCTGGTCGTCCACGCCAGCGCCACCGAGCAGGGCCTCGCCAGGTCCCTGGAACTCCTGACCGCCGAAGGGACCGTGCTCGAACTGAGCTGGTACGGCGACCGGCAGGTGAGCCTGCCGCTCGGCGAGGCCTTCCACTCCCGGCGGCTCGTCATCCGCTCCAGTCAGGTCGGCACCGTCTCCCCGGCCCGGCCGAACCGCACCTACGCCGACCGGCTCGCCCTCGCCCTCGACCTGCTCGCCGACCCGGCCCTCGACGCCCTCGTCACCGGCGAGTCCGCCTTCGAGGACCTGCCGGACGTGCTGCCGAAGCTCGCCTCCGGCGAGATCCCCGCCCTGTGCCACCGCGTCCGCTACGACCAGAGCGCCTGACCTGAGAAAAGACGTACCGGAGGCTGAACAGGGGAAGGGAAGGAGCCGTAATACACGGCATCCCCGGCACATGCGCGGGGGAGCAGACGCGCCGCACCTGGAGGGTCGTCCGTTGTTCAGCATCACCGTCCGCGATCACATCATGATCGCCCACAGCTTCCGTGGCGAGGTCTTCGGACCGGCGCAGCGCCTGCACGGGGCCACGTTCCTCGTGGACGCCACGTTCCGGCGCGAACAGCTGGACGAGGACAACATCGTCGTCGACATCGGTCTGGCGACCCAGGAACTCGGGGCGGTGGTCAGCGAGCTGAACTACCGCAACCTCGACAACGAGCCCGACTTCGCGGGTGTCAACACCTCCACGGAGTTTCTCGCCAAGGTCATCGCCGACCGGCTCGCCGAGCGCATCCACAAGGGCGCGCTGGGCGAGGGTGCCAAGGGCATCGCGGGGCTGACCGTCACCCTGCACGAGTCGCACATCGCCTGGGCGAGTTACGAGCGTGCGCTGTGACCGACACGACGATCGAACGGCCCGGGCAGAGCGGACCGGTGCCCGCGCGGCTGAATTATGTTCCCGTGCAGCACGCCACCCTGAAGAACGCCGAGATCATCCCCATGTCCCTGCGCACCGTGCACTTCGTGCTGCCCGGCGGCGTCGACGACCCGGCGACACCGAGCGGCGGCAACGCCTACGACCGGCGCGTGTGCCTGGACCTGCCCGGCTTCGGCTGGCAGGTGACCAAGCACGCCGTGGCCGGTGACTGGCCCCGGCCCGGGGCGGCGGCCCGTACGGAACTCGCCCATACCCTGAGCGGCTTGCCCGACGGTGCCGTCGTCCTGCTCGACGGGCTGGTCGCCTGCGGCGTCCCGGAGATCGTCGTGCCGGAGGCGGAACGGTTGCGCATGGTCGTCCTCGTCCACCTCCCGCTCGGCGACGAGACCGGGCTCGACCCGGCCGTGGCCGCGGAACTCGACGCCAGGGAGCGGGCGGTGCTGCGGGCGGTGCCGGCGGTGGTCGCCACCAGCGACTGGGCGGTCCGCCGTCTGGTCGCCCACCACGGCCTTCCCCCGGAGCGGGTGCACGTCGCCGCCCCCGGCGCCGACATCGCGCCGCTCGCGCCCGGCACCGACGGTGTCTCACGGCTGCTGTGCGTGGCCGCCTTGACCCCGCGCAAGGGACAGCACCGGCTGGTGGAGGCGCTGGCCACGGTGAGAGACCTGCCGTGGAGCTGCGTGTGCGTCGGCAGTCTCACGCAGGACCCGGAGTACGTCGCCCATCTGCGGTCCCTCATCGCCGAGCACGGCCTTCAGGACCGGCTGGAGCTGGCGGGAGCGCAGACGGGCGCCGCGCTGGACGCCAGTTACGCCACCGCCGACCTGATGGTCCTCACCTCCTACGCCGAGACGTACGGCATGGCCGTCACCGAGGCACTCGCGCGTGGCATCCCGGTCATGGCCACGGACGTCGGCGGACTGCCCGAGGCGGTCGGCCGCGCCCCCGACGGCGGGGTGCCCGGCATCTTCGTCCCGCCGGAGAACCCGGCCGCCATCGCCGCGGAGCTGCGCTGCTGGTTCGGCGAGGCGGACGTACGGCGTCGCCTCAAGGGCGCCGCCCGCAGCCGCCGCGCCGCCCTCGGCGGCTGGGCGGCGACCGCACAGAGCCTGGCGGCGGTACTGCGCCGGCTCCCGACCGACCCCCGGAGGGCCGCATGACGAACCCGGTGACGACCCAGCAGAGCGGGACGATCCCGGCCCAGCCCGGACCGAGGGCGGCCGCCGAGTCGATGAACGGCGTGATTCCGGGCGCGGGTCCGGACGGGAAGCCCGGGCCCGCCCCGTCGGCCCGGCCGGCGGACGCCGTCGCTCCGGGCGTGGGCCCCGGCGTACCGTCTGCCTGGTCGGCGGGGGCGGTGGCGCCGGGTGTGGGTTCCGGTGGGCAGTCGGCCCGGACGGCGGGCACGGTGGTGCCGGACGTGGGTCCCGGCGGGCAGGACGTCCGGTCGGCGGACGCCGTGGCTGGGGGCGTGGGCTCCGGCGGGCCGGCTGCCGGAGCGGCGGACGCCGTGGTCGTCGGCTCGGCCCGCAGCGGCCGGCCGGGGCAGGCCGCGGACGCGGTCATCCCGGGGGCCGGCCCCAGTGGGAATCCCGGCGCGCGGCCCACCGTGAAACTGCGTGAGGCGGGCCCGGACGATCCGCCCCGTTACGCGCCCGAGTGGCTTCAGTTGCGGGAGCCGGCCGATGCCGCCGCGCGGGCGCACGATCTGCTCGACCCCCTGCGTATCCGGCTCGCCAACCTGCCGGGCAAGTCCGGCGGGGTCGTCATCCACGACCTCGGCTGCGGGACCGGCTCGATGGGCCGCTGGCTCGCCCCCTGCCTGGACGGCGCGCAGCACTGGATCCTGCACGACCGCGACCCCTATCTGCTGCACTTCGCCGCCGTCGCCTCCCCGCGCTCCGCCGCCGACGGCAGCCGGGTCACCGTGGAGACGCGGCGCGGCGACGTCGCCCGCCTCACCGCGGACGCCCTGCACGGCGCGTCCCTGGTGACGGCGTCCGCACTGCTGGACGTCCTCACCCGCGAGGAGATCGACGCCCTCGCCGCCGCCTGCGCCGGAGCCGGCTGCCCCGCCCTGCTGACGCTGTCCGTCGCCGGCCGCGTGGAGCTGACGCCGTCCCACCCGCTGGACTCCGAGATCGCCCAGGCGTTCAACGCCCACCAGCGCCGGGACGGTCTGCTCGGTCCCGACGCGGTGACGGCGGCGACCGAGGCGTTCTCCGAGCACGGCGCGACGGTCCGGCTGCATCCGAGCCCCTGGCGGCTCGGCCCCGAGCACGCCGCGCTCACCGAGCAGTGGCTGCGCGGCTGGGTCGGCGCCGCCGTCGAGCAGCGCCCCGACCTGCGCGCCCGCGCCGACGCCTACCTGGCCGAGCGCCTCGCCGCCTGCGCCGCAGGCCAGTTGCGCGTCACCGTCCACCACACCGACCTCCTGGCCCTGAACCGCCCGGCGGGCGGAGCGTCATGAGCCCGCAGGCGACGGGAACGACGGCGGTGCCGCCGGGTGCGCCGACGGCCGTGTGCGAGCGACCGGCGCCCGTCGACACGCAGCGGCCGCCGGAAACCGGCGATGCCCGGGGTCCGTCCACCGAGCCGGCCACACCCTGCGGCGACGCGGCCGACGCCGACGCCGCGTCGTCTCCCCGTCGCCCGATCCGTACCGCCCTCGCCCGCCTCGGCTCCCCCAAGGTCCGTACGCATCTCGGCACCGTCGCCGGCGTCGTCATCCTCGGCGTACTGCTGTGGCGGCTGGGCACCGGCGTCTTCCTGGACGGGCTGGCCCGGATCGACACCGTGTCGGTGCTGCTCGCGCTCGGGATCGGGCTCGTCACCACCGTGTTCAGCGCGTGGCGCTGGGCGCTCGTGGCCCGGAGCCTCAGGATCCGGCTGCCGTTCGGGCCGGCCGTCGCCGACTACTACCGAGCGCTGTTCCTGAACGCGGCGCTGCCCGGCGGTGTGCTCGGCGACGTGCACCGGGCGGTACGGCACGGCCAGAGCGAGGGGGACGTGCGGCGGGGCGTGAAAGCCGTCGTCCTCGAACGCGCCGCCGGACAGATCGCGTTGCTCGCCGTCGGGGCCGTGGTCCTGCTGACCATGCCGTCCCCGGTGCTGGACCGGGCCCGGCACATCGCCCCGCTCGTGGTCCTGGCCGCACTCGGCGCGGTCGCCGTCGTCCTCGCCCTGCGGATGAACCTCGCGGCGCCCTCCCGCCGGGGCCGGGCGCTGCGCGCCATGCTCGCCGAGGCCCGTGAGGGGCTGCTGTCCCGCCGCAACGGGCCCGGAGTCGTCGTCTCCTCCGCGGTCGTCCTGGCGGGCTACGTCGCCATGTTCGTCCTCGCCGCCCGCGTCGCCGGAGCCGCCGCCTCCGTGGCCGTACTGGTGCCGCTGGCGGTCCTCGCGCTGCTGGCCATGGGCCTGCCGCTGAACGTCGGCGGCTGGGGGCCGAGGGAGGGCGTCACCGCCTGGGCGTTCGGCGCCGCGGGCCTGGGCGCCGGCCGGGGACTCGCCGTCGCGGTCGTCTACGGGGTGCTCAGCCTCGTGGCGAGCCTGCCCGGCCTGATCGTGCTGGTCGCCCGCTGGTACGCGGGCCTGCGTGCCGGGTCCCGGTCCGCCTCACCGGACCCTGGACCCGGTCCCGCGACCGTGCCCGACTACCCGTCGGAGGTCAGCAGCGAGAAATACGCCCCGAAGGAATCCGCCAAGCTCGCCAGGAGTTCCTTCCCCTTTTCCGCCGAACCCAGCGAAGGACGGCCGATTACACCGGAATCGGTATAGCCGGACATGCCGAGGGTGAGCAGATGACGCCGGTCGTCAGCGACAAAATCGGATGTCTCATAACCGGGTCGGAGCATTTCGGGATGAGCGTGCAGAAGGATGGAGGTCTCTATTTCCCCCGCGTGCATGTCGGTGAGCAGCGTGGCGACCACACCCGCCCGCTCCCGCGCCGCCTCCCAGTCCTCCGCGGCCGGGAACAGCGCCATCCGCTCGCCGCGGGCGGAGGATTCCTGAACGACGTTGCCCAGTACGTAGTTTCCGCCGTGCCCGTTGACCACCACCAGGGCGTCGACGCCGGACCGGCTCAGCGAAGCCGCTATGTCCCGTACCACCGCATGAAGGGTCACCGAGGAGATGCTCACGGTCCCCGGCCAGGCCGCGTGCTCGTGCGAGCACGAGATCGTCACCGGAGGAAGGAGGTGCACCGGGTACGCGCCGGCTATCTCCCGCGCGACGGCACAGGCGACGAGCGTGTCGGTCGCCAGCGGGAGATACGGACCGTGCTGCTCGAAGCTCCCCACGGGAAGCACCGCGACCTGCCGTGAGACACCGGCGCCCCGCGTCCGTACGTCTTCCGTGGTGTCCGCCGGCACCAAGTCACTCATAACGTCACGGCCTTTCGTCTCTGCTTAGGAACTCGAGAATCATGACAGAAAAAATTGGCGTACTCGGCAAGAAGGCACCGCAGCGGACCGGCGTGGAACGCGTCGTGAATGCGCCCTTGCCCACCGTGTACGGGAAATTCCAGGCGGTCGGCTACCTGGACCACGACCGCGGCGACGAACAAGTGGCGCTGGTCTACGGCGACCTCGGCACGGACGACGTGCTCATCCGGCTGCACTCGGAGTGCCTGACCGGCGACGCCTTCGGCTCCCAGCACTGCGAGTGCGGGGACCAGCTCGACGCCGCCCTGCGCGCGGTCGTCGCCGAGGGCGCCGGTGTCGTGGTCTACCTCAGAGGGCATGAAGGCCGCGGCATCGGCCTGCTCGCCAAGCTGCGCGCGATGGCCCTCCAGGCGGAGGGTCTGGACACCGTCGAGGCCAACCTGGCCCTCGGCCTGCCGGTGGACGCCCGGGACTACGGCGTGGCCGCCCGGATCCTGGAGGACCTGGGCGTCAGGTCCGTCCGCCTGATGTCCAACAACCCGCGCAAGCGCGAGGCGCTGGTGGACCACGGCATCGAGGTCGCCGAGCAGGTGCCCCTGCTGATACCGCCGTGCGAGAACAACATCACCTATCTGCGCACCAAGCGGGAGCGCCTCGACCACCACCTGCCCCACCTCGACGCGGTGGTCAGCTCCTCCTGAGACGCGGGAGCAGGTTCGGGTTCCCCCGGACGTGACCTGGGCGCATGCGTACGCGACCCCCGGGCGGGCCGCGTACGCTGCGTGGACGTCCGTCCCTCGAGCGTCGGTCCTCTCGGCCGACGCCTCCTGTCCGGAGGCCCACCTGGTATGACCGAGCTCCATCTGTGGCTGCGCCACGAGGCCCGAACGACCGAGCGACGCACGCCGGTCGTGCCCGACGACGCCCGGCGGCTCGTCGGGAACGGAGTGGCACTGACCGTCGAGGAGTCCCCGCAGCGGGTCTTCCCGATCGAGGAGTACGAGGCGGCCGGCTGCCGGGTCGCGCCCGCGGGCTCCTGGGTGTCGGCCCCGCCGGACGCCGTCGTGCTCGGCCTGAAGGAACTGCCCGACCAGCCGGCCGAACTGACCCACCGGCACATCTTCTTCGGCCACGCCTACAAGGGACAGCCCGGGGCGGCCGGCCTGCTGCGCCGGTTCGCCGCCGGGGGCGGGGCGCTGTTCGACCTGGAGTACCTGGTCGACGACACCGGGCGGCGCCTGGCAGCGTTCGGGTTCTGGGCCGGCTACCTGGGCGCGGCCCTCGCGGTGCTCCAGCACCGCGGCCGGCTGCGGGCACCGCTGACGCCCACGACGAAGGCGGCACTGGACGAGACGCTGAAGCCCGCCGCGGACGACGCCGAGTTCACCGGCCTGGTCATCGGTGCCCTGGGACGCAGCGGCCGCGGTGCCCGGACGGCCTTCGCCACCGCTGGTACGGATCCGACGTGCTGGGACCTCGCCGAGACCCGCGACCTGGACCGCCGCGCCCTGCTGGAGCACGACGTGATGGTGAACGCGGTGCTCGCCACCAGCCCGGTCCCGCCCTTCCTCCGCGAGCAGGACCTCGACACCCCGGAGCGCCGGCTGCGCACCCTGTGCGACGTGACGTGCGACGTCGGCTCCCCGCTCAACGTCCTCCCGGTGTACGACGAGACCACCGACTGGGACGCGCCCGTCCGCCGGCTGCGCGCGCGGCCCCCGCTCGACCTGATCGCCATCGACAACCTGCCCTCCCTGCTGCCGCTGGAGTCCAGCGCCGACTTCTCCGCCGCCCTCCTGCCCCACCTGCTCGACTTCGGCGTCACCGGGCCCTGGGGCCGCTGTCTGGAGCGGTTCCGTCAGGCCTGCCGTGAACACGGCCTGGACCACGGGGAGATCCATGACCACTGACCTGTTGTGCACGAGCGGTACCGTCCACTGGATCGGCGCCGGTCTGTCCACGGGCAGCGGTCTGGCGGCGCTGTGCGACACCGCCGAGCGCGTACGGCTCTGACACCGCACCGAGAGCCGCGCGGCCGGCGCCCTCGACCGGCTCGGTCTCGCCGGACGGGCCGAGCCCCGCGCCTACACCCTGCCCGCCCTCGCCGCCGAACTGGCGCCCGGCGACGTCGTGGTGTCCATGCTGCCCGCGCCGGAGCACGCGCCGCTGCTCGCCGAGTGCGTCCGGCGCGGGGCGCACTTCGCCTGCTCCAGCTATGTGTCCCCGGCGGTCCTCGACCAGGTGCCCGCCGCGGAGAGGGCCGGGGTCGTCGTCCTCACCGAGGCCGGGCTCGACCCGGGCATCGACCACCTCTTCGCCCACGCCGTCGTCGCCCCCGTCCGGGAGGCCATCGGCGACGAGACGCCCGCCTCGTACACCCTCACGTCGTACTGCGGCGGCGTCCCGGCCGTCCCGAACGACTTCACTACGGGGAGACCTTCGAACCGCGACCTCGTCACGTCCTGGACGGCTCGCTGCCGCCGGGCCTGAACCAGGGCCGCCGGGACGGCGGCCCGGTCCGAGCAGTGGTTGCGGGAACTGGCGCGGGACGGCGTCGAGTTCACACTCCGCGTCGACCGGCAGGGGCGGGTCGGCCCGACACGGCCTCGTGGACGAACCGCTTGAGGTCGCGGAACACCGTGTGGGACGTCCTGGGCCGCAGCTGCGTCATGAACTGCACCGTCAGGTCGCGGCCCGGGTCGACCCAGAACGTCGTCGTGGCCACGCCGCTCCAGCCGTAGGCGCCGAGCCCGGAGGGCGCCTGGGTGCGGGACGGGTCGATCACCACGGAGACGTTGAGCCCGAAGCCGACGCCCTCGTTGCCGGGCTCGTCGTGGGCCGGGCGGCTGCCGAAGGCACGCAGATCGGCGCCGCCGGGCAGATGGTTGCGGGTCATCAGGTCCACCGTCTCAGGGGCGAGCAGCCGGACGCCGTCGAGCTCGCCCCGGCGGCGCAGCACCTCCATGAAGCGGTGGTAGTCGTGGGCGGAGGCCACCATGCCGCCACTGCCGGACAGGAACCGCGGCCGGCCGCCCCGCAGCGGCAGCCCGGCGATCCGCTCGATGCCGCCGCCCTCCTTCTCCCCGTACATCTCGGAGAGCCGGGGCGCCTGCTCGTCCGTGACGTGGAACCCCGCGTCCGTCATGCCGAGCGGACGGAAGATCCGCTCGGCGCAGAACACGTCGAGCGGCTGCCCCGAGACGACCTCGATGATCCGGCCCAGGACGTTGCTCGCCACCGAGTAGTTCCACTGCGTGCCCGGCTCGAACTGCAACGGCAGGCTCGCGTACACCTCGATCGTCGCGGCCAGGTCCGCGCCCGGCCGCACCGACGACTCCAGGCCGGCCTCGCGGTACAGGGCGTCCACCGGGTGGGTGTGGTAGAAGCCGAAGGTCAGGCCCGAGGTGTGGGTCATCAGGTGCCGGACGAGTATCGGGCCGGTGGCCGGGCGGGTTCTGACGTCGGCCCCGGAGCCCTCGACGTAGACCCGGGGGTCGGCGAAGGCCGGCAGGTGGTCGGCGACCGGGTCGTCCAGTGACAGCCGGCCCTCCTCGACCAGCAGCAGCGCGGCGACCGCGGTGACCGGTTTCGTCATGGAGTAGACCCGCCACAGCGTGTCCGGCTCGACGGGCTGCCCGGCCGCGATGTCGCGCAGGCCGTGCGTCGTGAGGTGGGCGACGCGTCCACCCCGCGCGACGGACACGAGGAAGCCCGGCAGCCGGCCCTCCTCGACGAGACCCGCGAAGTGCCGGTCCAGGCGGCCCAGCGCCTCCGGGTCCAGTCCGGCCTCATCCGGGTCGACATCTTGTCGCAGCTGTGCCATCGATCGTCCTCCGTCGCGCTCGTCGAGGTGAGATCCGGCATACCCCGACCGGACCGCCTCAGACCCCATCCTCGTGCAGGAACCATTCCTGATCACACAGGAACGGGGACCTGAGCCAACTCGTGCACACCGAGGCCCAGGTTCCCGGGCGCAGGACCGATGGCCGATGCCGGGCGGCGGCCGGCTCCCTAGGCTGGGAGGCGGATCGCCGCCGCAGACCAGCACGCCACGAGAAGAGGTCGCCATGCCCGTGAACGGTCGCAGCCACATCCGGATCGCCCGTCCCTCCCGCGATCTCGCGGCGGCCGAGCGGTTCTGGAGCGAGGGGCTCGGGCTGAGTGTCGTGTGGCGGTCCGAGGGCGGCTCCGAAGCGGGCCACCACGACCTGCTGATGCTGGGCTGGCCCGACGCCGACTGGCATCTGGAGCTCGTGCACGAGCCCGCCCGGCCGGTGGAGCCCCGCCCCACCGAGGAGGACCTGCTGGTCGTCTACGCCGACGACCCGGTCCCGGACGACCTGGTCGCCCGCCTGGAGCGGCACGGCGGCAAGCGGGTCACCTCCCCCAACCCCTACTGGAACGAATGGGGCGTCACCATCGAGGACCCCGACGGCTATCGCCTGGTGCTGTGCCGCAGGGCCTGGTCCAACAGCTGACGAGACCCCGCCGGGCCCGCGAGGACACGGCGGGGCGTGGTGTGCGGGCTCAGGCCGTCACCTTCTCCGGCTCCGCGGTCGCCCGCGCCGGGCGTTCCCCCAGCGCCTCCGTAGGAACCCGGTGCGTCTCGCGGGCCGACAGCGCGGCGATGACCGGCGGCACGCACAGGGCCGCCGTGAACAGGGCCACCGCCGACCAGTCGTCGCCGCCCGGCCCGGCGATCCGCGCGGCGAACGTCACCGCGAAGCCGGCCGCCGCGAAGCCGATCTGCGTGCCGATGGCCACGCCGGACAGCCGGACCCGGGTCGTGAACATCTCGCCGTAGAAGGCGGGCCACACACCGTTCGCGGCGCTGTAGACCACGCCGAAGCAGAGGATGCCCAGCAGGTACGTCAGCAGGTACGAGCCCGTGGAGACGGCCCACAGGTACAGGAACATCGTCACCGCGCTGCCGGCCGCGCCGATCAGGTACACCGGGCGGCGGCCGATCCGGTCGGACAGCGTGGCCCACAGCGGGATCGCGGCGAGCGCCACGACGTTGGCCAGGGCCCCCACCCACAGCATGGCGGTACGCGACATGCCGACCGCGTCGCTCGTGGCGTACGCCAGTGCCCACACCGTGAAGATGGTGCTGACCGAGGCGATGAGCGCGCCGGCGATCACCCGCAGCACGTCCGCCCAGTGCTCGCGCAGCAGCACGACCAGCGGCAGCTTGACGACGCCCTCCTCGGCGGCCTGCTGGGCGAAGGCCGGGGTCTCGTCCAGCCTGCGCCGGATGACCCAGCCGACGACGGCGACCACGACGCTCAGCCAGAACGGCACCCGCCAGCCCCAGGACAGCAACTGGTCCTCGGGCAGCGCGGCGACCGGGATGAAGACCAGCGTGGCCAGCAGCTGGCCGCCCTGCGTGCCGCTGAGGGTGAAGCTGGTGAAGAAGCCGCGCCGGTCCGGCGGCGCGTGTTCCAGCGTCATGGAGTTGGCGCTGGCCTGTTCGCCCGCCGCCGAGATGCCCTGGAGCACCCGGCACAGCACCAGCAGGACCGGGGCGAGCGTGCCGACCTGGTCCCGGGTCGGCAGACAGCCGATGAGGAACGTCGACAGGCCCATCAGCATCAGCGTGAAGACCATGATCTTCTTGCGGCCGAGTTTGTCGCCGAAGTGCCCGAGGACCAGGGCGCCGACCGGGCGGGCGGCGTACGCGACACCGAATGTGGCCAGCGACAGCAGCGTCGCGGTGGCCGGGTCGGACTCGTCGAAGAACACCTCGGGGAAGATCAGCGCGGCGGCGCTGCCGTAGATGAAGAAGTCGTAGTACTCCAGCGCGCTGCCGATCCAGGCGGCGGTCGCGGCTTTCCTGGGCTGACCGGGCGGGGCTGCGGCCCCTTTGGGCATGGCGGGGACGGACACGGCGGCTCCTTTGGGGGGCTCCACCCTAGGCGGAGTGAACAGAGGGACGAGCGAAGGGGGGAAGGGGAAGTGCCGGATCGCGGCTCTAATTAACCCACTGGGTAGTTAGTAGGCGGTGGCTAGGGATGCTGCGCCCGTGTGCCGTCGGTGTCAAGGGGTCATGCACCGGCCGTCGGTGCCGGACGTTCAGTCCGCCGCTCGCTCCGCCGTCAGATACGCGATCACCATGTCGCCCAGCATCGTGCGGTAGTGCGCCCGCTGCGCCGGGGCGACCAGGTCGCGGCCGAACAGCGCGCCGAAGGTGTGCCGGTTGGAGACCCGGAAGAAGCAGAAGGAGGAGATCATCGCGTGCAGGTCGACGGCGTCGACGTCCGCCGTGAACAGACCTGACCTGCGGCCTTCCTCCAGGATGCGGCGGATCACGTCCAGGGCGGGGGAGCCGATCCGCCCCAGCTTCTCGGAGGCGGCGATGTGCTGTGCCTCGTGGATGTTCTCGATGCTGACCAGGCGGATGAAGTCCGGGTGCTGCTCGTGGTGGTCGAAGGTCACCTCGGCCAGCCGCCGGATGGCCGCCACCGGGTCCAGGTGCTCGACGTCGAGCTGCTGCTCGGCCTCCCGGATCACGCCGTAGGCCCGCTCCAGGACGGCCGTGAACAGCTGTTCCTTGCCGCCGAAGTAGTAGTAGATCATCCGCTTCGTGGTGCGGGTGCGGGCGGCGATCTCGTCCACCCGGGCCCCGTCGTAGCCGGCCCGGGCGAACTCCTGCGTGGCGACGTCGAGGATCTCGGCCTGGGTGCGGGCGGCGTCACGGACGCGCTCGCGCTCGCCAGGACGTGCCGGTTCTTCGACGCTGGTCATCAGGTTCCTTCGGGCGGAGGGGCCGGTGCCGGTGATTCTAGGAGCAGGGCCCTCGTCCCGCCGGGGGCTTCCCGTGGTCGAGCTCGGCTGATATAGCTAACGTACTAGTTCGTACATTCGTGAGCCGCTCGGGAGGCCCGTGTGCCCAAGGACTCGTATCTCGTCGGACTGATCGGTTCCGGCATCGGCCCGTCACTCAGCCCGGCGCTGCACGAGCGGGAGGGCGACCGGCAGGGCCTGCGCCTGCTGTACCGGCTGATCGACATCGACCCGCTCGGGGTGCCGCCCGAGGCGGTGGGCGATCTGGTGCGGGCCGCCCGCGACCTCGGGTTCGACGGGCTCAACATCACGCACCCCTGCAAGCAGCTCGTCATCGAGCACCTGGACGCGCTCGACCCGCAGGCCGAGGCGCTGGGCGCGGTCAACACCGTCGTCTTCGAGGACGGCCGCGCGGTCGGCCACAACACGGACGTCACCGGTTTCGCCGCGTCCTTCGCACGCGGGCTGCCCGACGCGCGGCTGGAGCGGGTCGTGCAGCTGGGCGCCGGCGGCGCGGGCGCGGCCGTCGCGCACGCCACGCTCACCCTCGGCGCCGAGCGGGTGACCGTCGTCGACGCCCTGCCCGAACGCGCCGCAACCCTGGCCGACTCCCTGAACCGCGCCTTCGGCCCGGGCCGTGCGGCCGCCGCGACCCCGGACCGGCAGGCGCGGCTGCTCGCGCACGCCGACGGCATCGTCCACGCCACGCCCACCGGCATGGCGGCCCACCCCGGCCTGCCCCTGCCCGCCGAGCTGCTCCACCCCGGGCTGTGGGTCGCCGAGGTGGTCTACCGCCCGCTGGAGACCGAACTGCTGCGCACCGCCCGCGCGCTGGGCTGCGCCACCCTCGACGGCGGCGGTATGGCCGCCTTCCAGGCGGCCGACGCGTTCCGCCTGTTCACCGGCCGGGAACCCGACGCCGCGCGGATGCTGGCGGACCTGACCGAACTGGCCGGAGCCGTCGGGGCACGCAACTAGAAAGAGGTACCGACGTGCGTTCGTCCATCGCCACCGTCTCCCTCAGCGGGTCCCTCACCGAGAAGCTCGCGGCCGCCGCCCGGGCCGGTTTCGACGGGGTGGAGATCTTCGAGAACGACCTGCTGGCCAGCCCCCTCACCCCCGAGGAGATCCGCGCTCGCTGCGCCGACCTCGGCCTCTCCGTCGACCTGTACCAGCCGATGCGGGACATCGAGGCCGTCCCCGAGGACGAGTTCGCCCGGAACCTGCGGCGGGCCCGGCACAAGTTCGAGCTGATGCGCGGGCTCGGCGCCGACACGGTCCTCGTCTGCTCCAGCGTCTCACCGCGGGCCCTGGACGACGACGCCCTCGCCGCCGGGCAGCTGAGCCGGCTCGCCGACCTCGCCCAGGAGTTCGGCGTCCGGGTGGCCTACGAGGCGCTCGCCTGGGGGCGGCACGTCAGCACCTACGACCACGCCTGGCGCATCGTCGAGTCGGCCGGGCATCCCGCACTCGGCACCTGCCTGGACAGCTTCCACATCCTCTCGCGCGGCTCGGACCCCGAGGGCATCGGGAACATCCCCGGCGAGAAGATCTTCTTCCTCCAGCTCGCCGACGCCCCGCTGCTCGCCATGGACGTCCTCCAGTGGAGCCGCCACTACCGCTGCTTCCCCGGCCAGGGCGGCTTCGACGTCGCCGGTCTGCTGCGGCACGTGCTGCGCACCGGTTACGACGGGCCGCTCTCCCTGGAGGTCTTCAACGACGTCTTCCGGCAGGCCGAGGCCGGTCCGACCGCCGTCGACGCCCGGCGTTCCCTGCTGGTCCTTCAGGAGACGGTGGGCCGGGCCGCCCTGCCCGAGCCCGTCGTCCCCACCGGCGTCGCCTTCGCCGAGCTGGTCACGCCCGACGCCGAACCCCTCACCGCCCTGCTCGGCGCCCTGGGCTTCGCCCGCACCGCCCGTCATCGCGGCAAGCCCGTCGCCCTGTGGGAGCAGGGGGACGCCCGGATCCTCGTCAACACCGGGCCGGCGGTCCGCCGGGACGGCACTCAGCTCGCCGCCATCGGGCTGGAGTCACCGGATCCGGCCGCGGCGGCCCGGCGTGCCGAGGCGCTGCTGGCTCCCGTCCTGCCGCGCCGCCGGGCACCCGAGGACGCCCCGCTCGACGCGGTCGCCGCCCCCGACGGCACGGAGCTCTTCTTCTGCGCCACGGGCCGTGCGGGCCTGCCCGACTGGCGGGCCGACTTCGAGGACACCGCCCCGGCACCCGTGCCCGCGGGTGTCCGCGGCATCGACCATCTCGCCCTCACCCAGCCCTGGCACCACTTCGACGAGGCGGCCCTCTTCCATCACGGTGTGCTCGGCCTGCACGCCCAGGGGAGCGTGGACGTCGCCGACCCCTACGGGCTGCTGCGCAGCCGTGCCGTGACCAACGCCGACGGCAGCGTCCGGATCGCCCTCACCGTCGGCCCCGCGCCCACGGACGACACCGTCCACGCCCAGCACATCGCCCTGGCCACCGACGACGTGGTCGCCTCGGCCCGCCGCTTCCGGGAGGCCGGCGGCGCTCTGCTGCCCGTCCCGGCGAACTACTACGACGATCTCGCCGCCCGCTTCGAGTTCGCCGACGGCGAGCTGGAGACCTACCGCGACCTCGGCATCCTCTACGACCGCGACGCCCATGGCGTCTTCCGCCACTGCTACACCCGCACCGTCGGCCGCGTCTTCTTCGAACTGGTCCAGCGCGACGACGGATACCGGGGCTACGGCGCCGCGAACGCCCCCGTCCGGCTGGCGGCACAGCACACGGCACGGGCGCTCACTGGCGGCTGACCGACCGGGTGATGCCGGTGACGACCGTCGTGGCGAGGATCCAGCCCGTGAGCACCAGGGCGTAGGAGAGCCACTGGTACCCGTCGGTGGGGGCGAACGCGCCCTCCTGCCCGAACGAGATCACGGGCAGAAGCAGGTCGAGTGTGTAGAACACCGGGTTGAACTGCGGGGCCTCGTCCGCCTTCAGCGGCTCAGGGTGGTGCAGCGCGTAGGCCAGAGAGCCGATCACCAGCAGGGACACCAGCCAGCCGGCGGCGCGCAGGGGCCGGAAGCCGTAGCCGACGGCCGCGTCCTGGACGTAGCCCCACAACCGGCCGTACCACGGCAGGGTGCCGCGGCGGCGGCGCTGCTTGGCGAGCTGGACGACGCGGGCGGCGTCGTCGTCACCGATCCGGCGGTAGGCCGCGGTCAACTGCTCGTAGGCGTGCGGGACATAGCCCTCGCGGTCCCGCTCCAGCATCGCCAGGCGCCGCTCGGCGGGCTCGTGCGGGGTGAGGGAGGTGTAGACGAGGCTGTTGAGCAGGACCTCACCGGGGACCACGTCCGGTTCGAGGAACAGGACGTCCAGCTGGGCGCGGCGCAGGTTGAGGGCGCCCGTCATGGGCGGGCTCCTGCGCAGCCAGAGTTCCCCTACCGTGCAACTGCTGGCGCGCAGCGCCGTGTCACCGGGGTTCGCCAGCCGCGCGTGGGAGAGGTCGAGGCGGCCCGCGATCCGGGCGCCGCGCAGGCCGATCCAGCCGAGGACGTCCACGTCGCGCAGCAGGACATCACCCTCCACCGTGAGCGTCTCCGCGTCGAGGGCGGCCACACCGGTGCCGGCCTCCAGCCGCGCCCGGTTGAGGTCGATCGTCCCGGCGACCGAGGCACCCGTCAGGCGCACCTCGCCGCGGACGCGCAGGTCCTGCGCCGACAGGCCGTCGCCGATGGCCACGTGGTTGAGCTGGAGCGCGGGCTGATCGACGAGCCGCTCGTCGATCTCGGCCCTGTCCATGAACAGCGCGCCGGAGATCTGCGCTCCGCCGAGCCGGACGGGCCCCTCGAACAGGCAGTCCGACATGCGCAGCACGCCGTCCACGCGGAGGGTGGCGGCCTGCAGCCCGGGCAGGGCGGATTCGCGCAGATTCAGCTGCCGCAGCCGCGCCCCGTACAGGTCGGGGACGTTCTCGAAGTAGCAGCCGCTGAGGCGCACGGCATGGTCGACCTCTCCGTACTCGAGGTCCAGCACGCCCGTGATCCGCGCGCCCGCCAGCCGGAGGGCGGCCGTCTCCCCGTCCTCCTGCGGGGCGCTCAGCAGCAGGGCCCGCACCACGGCCGCCCGTACGGTCCGTTCGGGTCCCCAGTCCGCGCCCCGCGCCGGGTCCTCGTCCGCCGACCCCCGGAAGTCCACGTCGTCCCCGCGCGGAAAGGCCCGCCACACCCGCTCCTCGGCGGGCGTCATGTCGTCGATCTGCATCGACGGGGACTCTGACGCGCCCGGCCGGAGGCTGTCAACTCACCTCCGGCCGGGGTCGGTTACGCTCTGACGTTCCACTCCGCGATCACGGGCCGTCCGTGCTCGGTCGACAGCCGGCTGACCGTGCCCGTCTCCAGCCGGAACAGCCGCCCCTCCGACGGCGGCAGGCCCAGCCGGCGAGCCGTCAGGACGCGGAGGAAGTGGCCGTGCGCCACCAGCAGCACATCGCCCTCGGGCAGCGCGTCGGCCACCCGGGACAGCACCCGGTCGGCGCGCGCGCCGACCTCCTCGGGGGACTCGCCCGGCTTGCCGTCGGGGCCGGGCGGGCCGCCGTCGGTCCACAGGTCCCAGTCGGGGCGGGTGCGGTGTATCTCCTCGCTGGTGACGCCCTCGTAGGCGCCGTAGTACCACTCGTGCAGGTCCGCATCCCGCACGGCCCCCGTGAGGCCCGCGAGTTCGGCGGTGCGCACCGCACGGCCGAGCGGGCTGGTGAGGACCAGTGCGAAGGAGCGGCCCGCCAGGAGCGGAGCCAGCGACTTGGCCTGGTCCTCACCGTTCGGGGTGAGGGGCAGGTCCGTGAAGCTGGTGTGCTGTCCGCTCCGGCTCCACTCCGTCTCGCCGTGGCGGACCAGCAGCAGATCTCCCACGTCCTACGCCTTCTTCGCGGACTCGACGGCGTGGCCGCCGAACTGGTTGCGCAGCGCCGCGATCATCTTCATCTGCGGGGAGTCGTCCTGCCGGGAGGCGAACCGGGAGAAGAGGGAGGCGGTGATCGCGGGCAGCGGCACGGAGTTGTCGATCGCGGCCTCCACGGTCCAGCGTCCCTCGCCGGAGTCCTGGGCGTAGCCCCGGAGGGTCTCCAGGTGCTCGTCCTCGTCGAGTGCGTTGACCGCGAGGTCCAGCAGCCAGGAGCGGATGACCGTGCCGTCCTGCCAGGAGCGGAACACCTCGCGGACGTTGTCCACCGAGTTCACGGCCTCCAGCAGCTCCCAGCCCTCGGCGTAGGCCTGCATCATCGCGTACTCGATGCCGTTGTGGACCATCTTCGCGAAGTGCCCGGCGCCCACGCTGCCCGCGTGGACGAAGCCGTACGGGCCCTCCGGCTTGAGCGCCTCGAAGATCGGCCGCAGCCGGTCGACGTACTCCTTCTCGCCGCCGACCATCAGGGCGTAGCCGTTCTTCAGGCCCCACACGCCGCCCGAGACGCCCGCGTCGACGAAGCCGATGCCGCGCTTGCTCAGCTCCTCGGCGTGCTTCTCGTCGTCCGTCCAGCGGGAGTTGCCGCCGTCGACCACCGTGTCGTACGGCTTGAGGAGGTCCCCCAGACGGTCGATGACGTGCTGGGTGGGGTCGCCGGCCGGGACCATGACCCAGACCGTGCGCGGCGCCTCCAGCTGGTCGACGAGGTCGGCCAGACTCGCCACGTCGGACTTGTCCGGGTTGGTGTCGTAGCCGATGACGGTGTGGCCGGCGTTGCGCAGGCGCTCGCGCATGTTGCCGCCCATCTTGCCGAGACCCACAAGACCGATCTGCATGTCAGTTCACTTCCCGAAGAGTGCGGTAGGCGGCCACCAGCGCGGCCGTGGACGGGTCGAGACCGGGGACGTCAGCGCCCTCGGTCAGGGCGGGCTCGACGCGCTTGGCGAGGACCTTGCCGAGCTCGACGCCCCACTGGTCGAAGGAGTCGATGTTCCAGACGGCGCCCTGCACGAACACCTTGTGCTCGTAGAGGGCGACCAACTGGCCGAGGACCGACGGGGTCAGTTCGGTGGCCAGGATCGTCGTGGTCGGGTGGTTGCCCTGGAACGTGCGGTGCGGCACCTGCTCCTCGGGCACGCCCTCGGCCCGCACCTCGTCGGCGGTCTTGCCGAAGGCGAGCGCCTGGCCCTGCGCGAACAGGTTGGCCATCAGCAGGTCGTGCTGCGCCTTCAGTTCGTCGCCGAGCTCGGCGACGGGCCGCGCGAAGCCGATCAGGTCGGCCGGGATCAGCTTGGTGCCCTGGTGGATCAACTGGTAGTAGGCGTGCTGCCCGTTGGTGCCGGGCGTGCCCCACACGACCGGACCGGTCTGCCACTGAACGGGACGGCCGTCGCGGTCCACCGACTTGCCGTTGGACTCCATGTCGAGCTGCTGGAGGTAGGCGGTGAACTTCGACAGGTAGTGGCTGTACGGCAGGACGGCGTGCGACTGGGCGTCGTGGAAGTTGCCGTACCAGATGCCGAGCAGGCCCATGATGAGCGGCGCGTTGGCCTCCGCGGGCGCGTTGCGGAAGTGCTCATCGACGATGCGGAACCCGTCGAGCATCTCCCGGAAGCGGTCCGGCCCGATCGCGATCATCAGGGACAGGCCGATCGCGGAGTCGTAGGAGTAGCGGCCGCCGACCCAGTCCCAGAACTCGAACATGTTGTCGACGTCGATGCCGAAGTCCGCGACCTTCCCGGCGTTCGTGGACAGCGCCACGAAGTGCTGGGCCACCGCCTTCTCTCCCCCACTCTCGGCTTCGCTCGAGCGGGAGGTGCCCCCATCGCCCAGGCCGTCCAGCAGCCAGGAGCGCGCCGAGGTCGCGTTCGTGATGGTCTCGATCGTGGTGAAGGTCTTGGACGCGACGATGAACAGCGTCTCCGCCGGGTCCAGATCGCGCACCGCCTCGTGCAGGTCGGCGCCGTCCACGTTCGACACGAAGCGGAACGTCAGTTCCCGGGCGGTGAACGGCCGCAGCGCTTCGTAGGCCATCGCCGGGCCCAGGTCCGAGCCGCCGATGCCGATGTTGACGACGTTGCGGATCCGCCTGCCGGTGTGTCCGGTCCACTCGCCCGAGCGCACCCGGTTCGCGAAGTCGGCCATCTTGTCGAGCACGGCGTGCACGCCCGGGACGACGTTCTCGCCGTCGACCTCGATCACCGCGTCCCGCGGGGCGCGCAGTGCGGTGTGCAGCACGGCCCGGTTCTCGGTGACGTTGATCTTCTCGCCGCGGAACATGGCGTCCCGCAGCCCGGACACGTCGGTGGCGGTGGCCAGCTCCTGGAGCAGGGCCAGCGTCTCGTCGGTGATCAGGTGCTTGGAGTAGTCGATGCGCAGGTCGCCCACGTGCACGACGTAGCGCTCGGCGCGCCCCGGGTCCGCTGCGAACAGCTCACGCAGGTCCGGCTGCGGCAGGGCGTCCTTGCGGTGGTCCTCCAGGGCGGTCCACTCGGGCCGCCGCGTGAGCCTGGGGGAGCCGGAGGGGGTGTCAGACATGAGCAGGGGTCTCCTCGGTTGCCTCGCCGTTCAGGGCGATGGCGTACATCTCGTCCGCGTCGAGGCGCCGCAGCTCCTCGGCGATGAGTTCGGAGGTGGCACGGACCTTCAGCGCGAGGGTGCGCGACGGCTGGCCCGGCAGGGTCAGTGTGGCCAGCGGTCCCTCGGGGCGGTCGATGACGATCTCGCCGTTCTCCGTGCCCAGCCGGACCGCCGTCACGACCGGCCCGGCGGTGACCACCCGGTCGACCCGGACGTGCAGCCGCGCCTCCAGCCAGCGGGCCAGCAGCTCGGCGGCCGGGTTCTCGGCCTCGGCCTCCACGGCCGCCGAGATCACCTTCGCGCGGGCCTGGTCCAGCGCCGCCGCCAGCATCGAACGCCAGGGCGTCAGCCGGGTCCAGGCGAGGTCGGTGTCGCCGGGCGCGTAGGAGCGGACCCGGGTCTCCAGCATCTCCAGGGGGTTCTCCACCGCGTACAGGTCGGTGATGCGCCGCTGGGCCAGTGCCCCGAGCGGGTCCTTCGAGGGCACCTCCGGCGCCTCCATCGGCCACCAGACCACCACCGGCGCGTCCGGCAGCAGCAGCGGCAGCACCACCGAGTCGGCGTGGTCGGACACCTCGCCGTAGGTCCGCAGCACCACGGTCTCGCCGGTTCCCGCGTCGGCGCCCACCCGGACCTCGGCGTCGAGCCGGGACTGGGTGCGGTCGCGCGGGGTGCGGGCGTGCCGCTTGATGACGACCAGGGTGCGCGAGGGGTGCTCGTGCGAGGCCTCCTCGGCCGCCTTGATCGCGTCGTAGGCGTTCTCCTCGTCCGTGACGATCACCATCGTCAGGACCATGCCCACGGCGGGCGTGCCGATGGCGCGGCGGCCCTGCACCAGCGCCTTGTTGATCTTGCTTGCCGTGGTGTCGGTCAGGTCGATCTTCATGGCCTGCGCCAGCTCCGTCCGTCTCGTGCGAGCATCTCGTCGGCTTCCGCGGGTCCCCAACTGCCCGAGACGTACTGCGCGGGCCGGCCGTGCGTGGCCCAGTACTGCTCGATCGGGTCGAGGATCTTCCAGGACTCTTCCACTTCCTGGTGACGGGGGAACAGGTTGGCGTCGCCCAGGAGGACGTCCAGGATCAGCCGTTCGTACGCCTCGGGGCTCGATTCGGTGAACGACTCGCCGTAGGCGAAGTCCATCGTCACGTCGCGGATCTCCATCGACGTACCCGGCACCTTGGAGCCGAACCGTACCGTCATGCCCTCGTCCGGCTGGACGCGGATGACGATCGCGTTCTGGCCCAGCTCCTCGGTCGCCGTGGAGTCGAAGGGGGAGTGCGGGGCCCGCTGGAACACCACCGCGATCTCCGTCACCCGGCGGCCCAGCCGCTTGCCGGTGCGCAGGTAGAACGGCACACCCGCCCAGCGCCGGTTGTCCACCTGGAGCTTGATCGCGGCGTAGGTGTCGGTCGAGGAGGCCTGGTCGATGCCCTCCTCCTCCAGGTAGCCGTGGACCTTCGTGCCGCCCTGCCAGGCCGCCGCGTACTGCCCGCGCACGGTGTGCCGGCCCAGGTCCTCCGGCAGCCGCACGGCCCGCAGCACCTTCAGCTTCTCGGTGAGCAGCGACGCCGCGTCGAAGGCGGCGGGCTCCTCCATCGCGGTGAGCGCCATCAGCTGCAGGAGGTGGTTCTGGATGACGTCACGGGCGGCGCCGATGCCGTCGTAGTACCCGGCCCGGCCGCCGATGCCGATGTCCTCGGCCATGGTGATCTGCACATGGTCCACGTACGACCGGTTCCAGATCGGTTCGAACATCTGGTTGGCGAAGCGCAGCGCCAGGATGTTCTGGACGGTTTCCTTGCCCAGGTAGTGGTCGATACGGAAGACCTGCTCCGGGTCGAACACGTCGTGCACGATCGAGTTGAGCTCCTCGGCCGACCTCAGGTCGTGCCCGAACGGCTTTTCGATGACCGCGCGCCGCCAGGAGCCGTCGGGGGCGTTCGCCAGCCCGTGCCTCTTCAGCTGCTGGACGACCTTCGGGAAGAACTTCGGCGGCACCGAGAGGTAGAAGGCGTAGTTGCCGCTGGTGCCCCGGGAGGCGTCCAGCTCCTCGACGGCCGAGCGCAGCTGCTTGAACGCCGTGTCGTCGTCGAAGTCGCCCGGGATGAACCGCATGCCCTCGGCGAGCTGCTGCCAGACCTCCTCGCGGAAGGGGGTCCGCGCGTGCTCACGGACCGCGTCGTGCACCACCTGCGCGAAGTCCTGGTCCTCCCAGTCCCGGCGGGCGAAACCCACCAGCGAGAAGCCCGGCGGCAGCAGGCCGCGGTTGGCCAGGTCGTACACGGCCGGCATCAGCTTCTTGCGGGACAGGTCACCGGTCACACCGAAGATGACGAGCCCGGACGGGCCCGCGATCCTGGGCAGACGGCGGTCGCGCGGGTCGCGCAGGGGATTGGCGAAGTCGGTGCCGGCGTACTCCGGGTGCGGTGCGGCCCGGCCGCTCACCCCGGTCTGCTCGACCCCGGCGGCCTCCTGCGCCGCCCGGGCCTCCTTGTCCTCCTTGGTTCCGATGGTCTCCTGCTCGGCCGTCTGGGGGATGCCCTCAGTCATTACGCGTCAACTCCCTTGCTGTTCAAGGACTTGGTGACCGCGTCCAGCAGGTCCTGCCAGGCCACCTCGAACTTGGCGACGCCTTCGTCCTCCAGTTGCCGCACCACCTCGTCGTAGGAAATGCCGAGCCGCTCGACGGCCGCCAGGTCGGCACGCGCCTGGGCGTAACCGCCGCTGACGGTGTCGCCCTGGACGTCACCGTGGTCGGCGACGGCGTTCAGCGTGGCCTCCGGCATGGTGTTGACCGTGCCGGGGGCGACCAGCTCGTCCACGTACAGGGTGTCCTTGTAAGCGGGGTCCTTCACACCGGTGGAGGCCCAAAGGGGGCGCTGCCGGTTCGCGCGGGCACCGCCCAGGGCCTGCCAGCGCGGCCCGGCGAAGACCTGTTCGTACGCCTCGTAGGCGAGCCGCGCGTTGGCCAGGGCCGCCCTGCCCTTCAGGGCGAGGGCCTCGTCCGTGCCCAGCAGCGTCAGCCGCTTGTCGATCTCGGCGTCGACGCGGGAGACGAAGAAGGATGCGACCGAGTGGATGGCCGCCAGGTCGAGACCGGCCGCCTGTGCCTTCTCCAGGCCGGCGAGGTAGGCGTCCATCACCTCGCGGTAGCGCTCCAGGGAGAAGATCAGCGTCACGTTCACGCTGATGCCCGCGCCGATCACCTCGGTGATCGCGGGCAGGCCGGCCTTCGTCGCCGGGATCTTGATCATCACGTTGGGGCGGTCCACCAGCCAGGCGAGCTGCCGGGCCTCGGCGACCGTCGCCGCCGTGTCGTGGGCCAGCCGCGGATCGACCTCGATGGACACCCGGCCGTCCCGCCCGCCGGTCGCGTCGTACACCGGCCGCAGGACGTCGGCGGCGGCCCGGACATCGGCCGTCGTCATCATCCGTACGGCCTCGTCGACGGTGACGCCCCGCACCGCCAGGTCGGCGAGCTGCTCCTCGTAGCCTTCGCCCGAGCCGATGGCGGCCTGGAAGATGGACGGGTTGGTGGTGACGCCGACGACGTTCCTCGTCGCCACGAGCCCGGCCAGGTTGCCGGACTCGATCCGCCGGCGGGACAGGTCGTCCAGCCAGATCGACACGCCCTCGTCGGACAGGCGCTGGAGTGCTCCCGCGCTCGCGGTCGCTTCGGTCACAGTGATCATCTTCTTTCGGGCGGTCGGATCAACCGCGCACAGCGGCGAGGGATTCCCGGGCTGCGGCGACGACGTTCTCGGGGGTGAAGCCGTACTCGGCGAACAGGGTCTTGGCGTCGGCGGAGGCGCCGAAGTGCTCCAGGGAGACGATGCGTCCCGCGTCCCCCACGAACCGGTGCCAGGTCAGGCCGATACCGGCCTCGACCGCGACCCGGGCCTTCACGGACGGCGGCAGAACGCTGTCCCGGTACGCGCGGGGCTGCTCCTCGAACCACTCCACGGACGGCATGGACACGACCCGCGTGGGCACGCCCGCGGCCTGGAGCCGCTCACGGGCCTCGACGGCGAGGTGCACCTCGGAACCGGTGGCGATGAGGATCACCTGCGGCTCGCCGCCTTCCGCCTCGGCGCGCACGTAACCGCCGCGTGCCACGTCCGGATCCGGCTCGTACGTGGGCACGCCCTGGCGGGTGAGCGCGAGGCCGTGCGGGGCCGGGTCGGTGGTGTGCCGCTTCAGGATCTCGGCCCAGGCCAGCGCGGTCTCGTTGGCGTCGGCCGGGCGTACGACGTTCAGGCCCGGGATGGCACGCAGCGCGGCCAGGTGCTCGACCGGCTGGTGGGTCGGGCCGTCCTCGCCGAGGCCGATGGAGTCGTGCGTCCACACGTACGTCACCGGCAGCTGCATCAGGGCCGACATCCGGACGGCGTTGCGCATGTAGTCGGAGAACACCAGGAAGGTGCCGCCGTAGATCCGCGTGTTGCCGTGCAGCGCGATGCCGTTCATCTCCGCGGCCATGGAGAACTCGCGGATGCCGAAGTGGATCGTCCGGCCGTACGGGTCGGCCTCCGGCAGCGGGTTGCCCTCCGGCAGGAAGGACGACGTCTTGTCGATCGTGGTGTTGTTCGAACCGGCCAGGTCGGCCGAGCCGCCCCACAGCTCGGGGAGAACGGCGCCGAGGGACTGGAGCACCTTGCCGGACGCGGCACGGGTGGCGACCGCCTTGCCCGGCTCGAACACCGGCAGGGCGTCCTCCCAGCCGGCGGGCAGCTCGCCCTTGCTGACCCGGTCGAACGTGGCGGCGCGCTCCGGGTTCTCACCGCGCCAGGCGGCGATCCGCTTGTCCCAGGCGGTGTGCGCCTCGGCGCCCCGGTCCAGGGCTCCACGGGTGTGCGCCAGCACCTCGTCGGCGACCTCGAAGGTCTTGTCCGGGTCGAAGCCGAGGAGGCGCTTGGTGGCGGCCACCTCGTCCTCGCCGAGCGCCGAGCCGTGGGAGGCCTCGGTGTTCCGCGCGTTCGGGGCGGGCCAGGCGATGATGGTGCGCATCGCGATGATCGAGGGACGCCCGGTCTCGGCCTGAGCCTCCTTCAGCGCCGCGTACAGCGCGCGCACGTCGACGTCGCCGTCCTCCCGCGGCTCGATCCGCTGGACGTGCCAGCCGTAGGCCTCGTACCGCTTCAGCACGTCCTCGGAGAACGCGGTCGCGGTGTCGCCCTCGATGGAGATGTGGTTGTCGTCGTAGAGGAAGACCAGGTTGCCGAGCTTCTGGTGGCCGGCCAGCGACGAGGCCTCGGCGGAGACGCCCTCCTGGAGGTCGCCGTCGGAGACGATGGCCCAGACGGTGTGGTCGAAGGGCGACTCGCCCTCCGGGGCCTCGGGGTCGAACAGGCCGCGCTCGTAGCGGGCGGCCATCGCCATGCCGACCGCGTTCGCGACGCCCTGGCCGAGCGGGCCGGTGGTGGTCTCCACGCCCGCGGTGTGCCCGTACTCGGGGTGGCCGGGCGTCTTCGAGCCGTGCGTGCGGAACGCCTTCAGGTCGTCCAGCTCCAGCTCGTAGCCCGCCAGGTACAGCTGCGTGTACAGGGTCAGCGACGTGTGACCGGGGGAGAGGACGAAGCGGTCACGGCCGGTCCACTCCGGATCGGCCGGGTCGTGCCGCATCACCTTCTGAAAGATCGTGTAGGCGGCCGGCGCCAGGCTCATCGCGGTGCCGGGATGGCCGTTCCCGACCCGCTGGACGGCATCGGCCGCCAGCAGACGGGCGGTGTCGACGGCACGCCGGTCGAGTTCGGTCCATTCGAAGCTGTCCGCTGTCTGCGTGCTCATCTTCAAGAAGTCCTCGATAGGAGCGAAGTGGCTGGTCTGACGTCTTCAAAACTAAAAGTCTGACTTTTTCGACGGAAGGTCGCCGTGTGCCAGCCTGTGGTGAAAGTGGGACACCCCGAGGAAGCGCGGCGCGCGAACGGGGCGGCACGAGGCGGACATGGCGGATATGGCAGATATGACAGACAGAGGCACCCAAGGCGGCGACGGGATCAGAACGTTCCCCTTCCCGGTCGAACTGAGTGTCGGCGGCGTCGGCATGCAGGTCGGCCCGATGGGCACCGGCCGCACCTGGCACGCCGACGCGCCCCTGGAACGCGTGCACCGCATCGACTTCCACGTCGTGATGCTGTTCGGCGAGGGCCCGGTCCGGCACATGGTCGACTTCACCGAGTACGAGGCCACGGCCGGGGACCTGCTGTGGATCCGCCCGGGGCAGGTCCACCGCTTCTCCCGCACGAGCGAGTACCGCGGAACCGTGCTGACCATGCAGCCGGGCTTCCTGCCCCGCGCGACCGTCGAGGCCACTGGCCTCTACCGCTACGACCTGCCGCCGCTGCTGCGCCCCGACGCGGCCCAACTCGCCGGTCTGCGCGACGCGCTCGGGCAACTGCGACGCGAGTACGAGGACACGGAGACGCTGCCGCTGAGCCTGCACACCGCCGTCCTGCGCCACTCGCTGACGGCGTTCCTGCTGCGGCTCGCCCATCTCGCCGCCAGTACGGCGGAGTCGGTACGGCAGACGTCCGACTCCACCTTCACCCTCTTCCGGGACGCGGTGGAGAAGGACTTCGCCACCAACCACAGCGTCAGCGCCTACGCCGACGCGCTCGGCTACTCCCGCCGCACCCTGGTCCGCGCGGTCCGAGGCGCGACCGGCGACACCCCCAAGGCCTTCATCGACAAGCGCGTGGTCCTGGAGGCCAAACGGCTCCTCGCCCACACCGACCTGCCGATCGGCCGGATCGGCGCGGCGGTCGGCTTCCCCGACGCCGCGAACTTCTCCAAGTTCTTCCACCAGCACACGGACCAGACGCCGGCGGCGTTCCGGGCGGAGTTGCGCTAGCGGGCGCGGCCTGCGAGGCGGACCGGAGTTGATCCAGAGGCAGGCCAAGCGCCGTCGGAAATGGCATAGTTGGGGCCATGGGGGAATATGTGGAGTTCACCTTCGACGACGGCCAAGCGGTCCTGGTCGAGGTCTTTCCCAGTCCGCTGGCCGACTCCGCGGCGGGCGGTGCGACCCCTGGGTCAGCACCCCTCGTGCCCGTCGCGAGCGGAAGTGACGGACGCGTGACACGGGCGGCCCGCGGCGCACTGCGGCAGGTCCTGAAACCGCTGGTTCCGGTCCTGCAGTCGGTACACGACACGGTGTCCGCCATGGAAGGACGGCCCCAGCAGCTCACCGTCGACCTGGGCGTCAAGGTCGGCAACGACCTGACGCTCGGCATCGTCGCCAACAAGGGCGAGGCGAGCCTCACGGTCTCCGCGACCTGGAACCTCGATGTGCCCGTACCGACGGAGTAGCCGTGCGCCGTCGCCACGACGATGACCCGGACGCCCGTATCCGCAGAGCATGGGTCACCGTGCACGCCGACCGCGCGGCGGGGGCGGGTCTGGGCGCCGGCGTGGTCGTCGCGGACGGATTCCTGCTGACCTGCGCCCATGTGGTCAACGCGGCTCTGGGGCGGCCCAAGCTGGCCGCCGCGCAACCGACACCGCAGGACATGCGCCGGGTCACCGTCTCCTTTCCCTGCCTCGGCAGCGAGCACCACGCCGTGGAACTGGCGAGCTGGCTGGCTCCCAGAGCGGAGCACGAGCACTGGTGGGACGGCGATCTCGCCCTGCTGAAGGTCGACCCAGGTGCCTCGGAGGTGACTCCCGTGCCCATCCGGGAGACAGCCACGCGAACGCCGTGGACCTGGTACGCCTCCGGAGCCCCGCGCTCCCTCGTGGACGTCCGCGTCCAGGCGGACATGGGCCCCTGGTACATCCTCGACCCCGGCCACGCCCCCCTGAGGATCCAGCACGGCCACAGCGGAGCACCCCTGTGGGACCGCGAGAACGCCTGCGTGACCGGCCTGGTCGTGTCCACCGAACGCGACAACCCGCGCTCCTACGCCATCAGGGCCTCCGAGATCCTGAAGCTGCTCGCCGGCACCGGTGTGCACCCGCCCGTGCCGGCGCCGGAGCCCGACCCCCGGACCCGGGCCCGCCGGGACGAGCTGGTCGACGCCCTCGACGAGCTCCCCCACCAGAAGCTGGAGCGATGCGCCACACGTGTCGGCCGCGCCCTCGGCCTGCACCGGGTCCCGGACACCTGTGAGGAACTCGTCGACGCGGTCCTTCGCCACCCGCGAGGCATCCCGGCCCTGCTCAACACCCTCATCGGACACGAGGCGGTGGCGCGCCGGATCAGGGACACCGCGGCGAAGCTGGGGCCCCTGCGCCTGCTCACCCAGCACGAGTACGACGAACTCGCCACGCTCCTCGGTCCGTCCGCGCATCCCGAGGTGCGCGCGGCGGCCCGCCGCGCCGTACCGCACTTCTCACTTCCCGACACCGGCCCACCCGCCGCCGGAACGCTGATCGAGGACCTGGAGGACCGCGCCGGCGAACCCGGCGTCGTACCGCCCGTGATCCAGGTGGTCGAGGAGGTCGCCGCCGCCCGGCAGGAGGGCGGCGACGCCCTGCGGGAGTGGTCGGACCGCGTGACCGAACGGCTGGGCGTCAGCCCGGAGGCGGTGCGGCAGTGCCGCTGGTCCGCCAAGTCCCGCGCCTCGGCCCGGACCTCCCAGCCGGTCCTGCGGGTGTGGCTGTGGGCGGCGGAGACCGGCGCGGAGTCCTTCCACTACGTCATGCGCCTCTACGACACGCACGGACACCTGGTCAGGACCTGGACGGACGGGGACACCCTGCGCAGCCGCGACGAACTGTGCGCCGACCTCTCCGACGCGGTCGAGGACCTCGACCAGTACGACGACGGGGCCGGCGTGGAGTTCCTGCTGGAGGAAGGCTTCTTCTCACTCGCCGTCGACCGGCTGCCCACCCGCGGCCCGCTGGGGCCGCGGCCCGTCGGGCGGGACCGGGTGGTGGTCGTGCGCGGACAGCAGGTGCCTCGCTCCGGCGACTGGAAGGCACGCTGGGAGCACGGGCGGAGTTCCTCGGCGAGCCCCTATGTGCTGCTGGACCAGCGGACGGCGGACCGTTTCCTGACGAGCCGACGTGACATCGCCTGCGTCATCGCGTGCTGTCCGCCCGGCCAGCACGACGGCGCGCTGGCCCTGTGCCGTTGGCTGGGGGTGCCCGTGGTCCTGTGGCACCGCGGCGCCCACGGCCCGGACAGGGCCGAGGAGTTGCGGAAAGTCGTACCCCAGGACTGGCCGCGCGGCCTGCGCGAAGAAGTCACACAGCGGCGCGCCGAAGCGGCGGACGACAACACCCACCTGGGCGCCGGCCTGGCCCTGTTGTGGGAGGACCCGAGCTGGGCACCGCCCCAGCGGCGCCTGGTCAACCCGACCAGGCGGAAAGGAGGCGTCGTATGACCGGCGAACGCCCGCAGGAACGGCTCTTCCGGGGCGACGGCGGAACGTACGACGAGTCCGTGCCGCTGCCCCAGCCCCCGCCCTGGCGCCGGCCGCGGCCGGCCGGCGAGGCCGTACGGCGGCGGCCGTACCTGATCGGCGAGCAACAGGTGGAGGTGGTCAACGCGGCCCTGCGCCTGCGTCGGCCCCTCCTGGTCACCGGCGCCCCCGGCACCGGCAAGTCGTCGCTCGCCCACGCCGTGGCGGCCGAACTCGGACTCGGGCCGGTCCTCGTCTGGCCGGTCAACACACGCGCCACCCTCACCGACGCCCTGTACCGCTACGACGCCATCGGCCGCCTGCGGGAACAGCAGGACGGCACCGACGACATCGGCAGCTTCGTGCGCCTGGGTCCCCTGGGCACCGCGCTGGCCACCCGGCACCGGGGCCGGCCGCGGTTGCTCCTGATCGACGAGCTCGACAAAAGCGACCTGGACCTGCCCAACGATCTGCTGTTCGTGCTGGAGGAGGGCGAGTTCACCATCCCCGAGCTGGCCCGCCTGCCCGAGGAGCAGACCGAGGTCGCCGTCCATGTGCAGGGCTCACAGGAGAAGGTGCGGGTACGGCACGGCACCGTCCGCTGCCAGGACTTCCCCTTCGTCGTGATCACCAGCAACGGCGAACGGGAGTTCCCGGCCGCCTTCCTGCGCCGCTGCGTCCGGCTGGAACTGCCGGAGCCCGGCCCGCAGCAGCTCGAGGACATCGTCCGCGCCCACTTCGCCGAGGACCTCCAGCAGCTTCAGACACAGTGGCCGCGGGTGCAGGAGCTCATCCGGACCTTCGACGACCGGCGCAGCCAAGGCGGCCTGGCCACCGACCAGCTGCTGCACGCCGTCCATCTGCTGCGTCAGGGCGTCCCACCCGAGGCCGACCACCTCAAGGAGGCGGTGCTGCGTGAGCTCAGGAGCGGCGGTGCCCGGTGAGCCGGACGAGTCCCTGATCGCCCGCCTGCACACCGCGCTCCGCGGCGCCGGGGCGGACCTCTCCGCCCGGGAACTCAGCGACGCCTTGTGGCTCGCCCTGCACACGCCGCCCGGCCGGGCCGCGCCCCCTGTACCCGAGCCCGCAGTCGTGCCCCCACCCGGCCCTGCGGACACGGGGCTCCCGCGGCCGGAGCACGCGCGAGGGGACACGGCCGAGCCCGTGCCGAGTTCGGCCCGGCGCCAGGTCTACGCGCTCACCGGCACCCGCGACGGCGGACCACCGGGCGCGCCGGTCCGCATCCCGGGAGTCCGCGGCCTGCGTCATCCGCTGGGCATCGTACGGGCCTTGCGCGCCCTGAAACGAAGTGTGCCGTCCGCGCACCGGTACGAGCTGGACGAGCGCGCCACCGCGGAGGCCATCGCCGACAGCGGGGTCCTCGACGCCGTGCTGCGCCCGGCCGGGGACCGCTGGCTGCACCTCGTGCTCGCCGTCGACGACGGGCCGTCCATGGCTGTGTGGCGCGACACCGTCGGTGAACTGGCCGACGCCCTCAGGGGCTCGGGCATCTTCCGCTCGGTGCGTGTACGCCCGCTCGTCGCGTCCGCTCCCCTCACCGGCGGCCCGACCGTCGTGCTGGCCGTGACGGATGGGGTCGCCGACCACTGGTACACCGGAGCTGCCCACGCGCGTCTGGCCGCCCTCGCCCGAAGAGCACCGACCGGCGTGGTCCACCTGTTTCCGACCCGGCTGTGGAGCGGCACCGGGCTGGCGGCCGAACCCATGACCGTCCGTACGACCGGCCCCGCACCACCCAACAGCCTCCTCACCGCCCACGACCCGTGGCTCCCGGCCTCACCGCGCTCCCGGCCCGCCCTGCCCGTACCGGTGCTCGAACTCGACGAGCGGAGCATGCGCTCCTGGGCCGATCTGATCGCCTCGCGCGGCGGCGTGGCCGTCCTGCGCGTCATCGACGCGGAAGACCCTCCCGCCGCCGTGCCCTTCGACGCGGACGTGGCAGGCGGGCCGGAGACCACCGCGGAACGCGTGCGGGCCTTCCGCGCGACGGCCTCGCCACCCGCCTACGAGCTGGCCCGCCACTTGGCGGCCGTCGATCCGCTGACGCTTCCGGTCATGCGGCTCGTCCAGGCCGCCGCCCTGCCCGGCAGCAACCCGGTCAGTCTGGCGGAGGTCCTGCTGAGCGGTCTCATGCACGTGGAGGACTCGCTCGAGGGACAGGACGTCTTCGCCTTCGCGCCGGACGTACGCGGCGTGCTCCGTACGGTGATCAGATCCGGTTCGGCCCAGCGCACGGTCGACGTCGTGAGCGACTTCATCGCGCCGCGCCTCGGCCGTACCCCGGACTTCCCCGCGGCCATCGCGGACAGGACAGGAACCCTGACACTCCCACGAGGGGGCGAGCCGCTCGCGGAACTCGTGCCCGGGCACGGTCCCGGGGGTCGCACGGGCGGGCGGCCGCGGCTCCAGGGCACCCACAACCTGCCTGCCCGCCGCGTCAGTCGCTGGCTGCCCGCCCTCGAGGACGACGTGGCCTGGGTCGGCGAAAGCCTGGCGCGCGCGGGTGGCCTGCCCGTGATGCTGTACGGGCCGGAGGGTTCGGACAAGACCACCGTCGCGCTGGAGTACGCCTATCGCAGCCTGGACGACTACGCCCTCGAGTGGTGGGTGGACGCGCGCAACGCGGACACGATGAGGAGAGACCTCGCGAGCCTCGCACAGGAGGTGCACACGGGCGCCTCCTCCGCCGGACCGGACCACGTCGCCGACGCCGAGCGGGCCTTGCGGTGGCTCCGCTCCCATGGCGGTTGGCTCCTCATCCTCGACCACGCCACCGAAGACCCCGAGGTGACGCAGCTGGTGAACCGGATCGGGGCGGCATCCGGGCAGGTACTGGTGACGACACGCCATGAGGCGTGGCCGTGGGCGGCGGCATCGCACGACTTGACGCCCGGATACCGGGTCCGGTGCGACGTTCTCACCGGCCTCCGTAACGGCCGAACGCTCCGTGAACAGCTCTCCGGCCTGCTGTGCGACGATCCACAGGCCGACGACGACCCCCAGCACAGGCACCTGGGCGTGCCCTCGCGGGATCCGGGGGCCGGCCGGCGGGGACTGGCCGTGCTCTTCTGCGCCCTCGACGGTATGGGGCAGGTCAACAGGGTCTACGGACCCGCCGCAGGCGACGCGGCGCTGGTCGGGATCGCCCATCGGTTGCGCGACGCCGTACGCGACGACGACACCGTGACCCGCTTCGGTGACGACGCGTTCGTGATACTCGCCGACGGGCTGGACCAGGCCGAGGCCGAGGAGCTCGCGGAACGGCTGTCGAGCGCGGTCGTCAAGCCGGTCCGGGCGGACGGCCGGGCCGTTCGGGTCGGCGCCCGTTTCGGGATCGGCTGGGCGCGGTGCGGCATGGACGCGGACGGGGTCGTCGACTCCGCGCGTGGGGACCTCGGATCTGCGAGGGACATGGAGCTTCTCCTTCGCCTGACCGATGCCATGAGCGAACTGACGTGCATGGAGGATGCGCAAGGGCGGATCCATTTCGCCGAGGTGCTCGGGAACATACTGGCCCGACCGATCGACCTGCGGGGCATCCGACTCCGTGAGGACGTCGTCACTCTGGTCCGTGCCGCACTGAACGTGGCGGACGGGGAACACGCCTTGGTCCAGGCGGTGAGCGTCTTGGAAGGTGCCGCTGCTGCCGAGAGGTTGGAGCGGTTGCTGGCCCGGCCTCCCGCTCCGCAGCCGGTCCGGTCCGGTCTCCTCTCCCGCGAGGACGAGGCATCGGCCCGGACACTGCTCGACAAGTCGGCGGGCAACCCACCGGGAAACAGCCTGCGCGACGTGCTCGTGGACGAGCTGGGCGGCCTCGATCTTCCGACGGGTCTGTCTCCTGTTCAGCTCTTCGTGCACCTGCTGGAGAGCAACACGCAACCGGACGGCTTGCCTCCGGCAGTTCTCCTTGTGGACTGTGCCGCCCAGTTGGTGGCCTGGGACCCGGACCACGGGGTGGCACTGGCCCGTTGGGCACGGGACTGGGCGCAGCGGGCAGGGCTGCTGACCGCACTCGAACGACGGCGGGCCGATCGGGCCGACGTCCCATCCGACCCCTCCATTCCCGGGTGTCTGGTGGTCGTCGTCGACGTCGCCCGCGACGGCTCCGGGGAGATCTTGGTCCGCCCGTGGTTCAACACCGTCATGGGGCATTGGCAGCCCATGCCCGGCGAGATCGTGACGACCACTCTCGACGGCCTCGGTACTGTGGTCGAAGCCGCACTGCGGCAGCTGGTACGGCCTGTGGCACCACCGCACGCGACGCAAGAACATTCGCCGCCGTACGTGGAATTCGTTCTCCCGCACGACCTGCTCAACCATGACGTGGCCGGCCTGAGGATCCGGTCGGGAGACGGCACACCGGTGCCTCTCGGTCTTCAGTACCCCGTGCACCTGCGCAGCCTGGAGCGCATGCGATCCAACGACCCCCTGGTCCTGAGGCAGTGGCAGGATCGGTGGCGCACCCTGCGGACCCAAGGGGTCAGGGTGCACGACTGGCAGGAGTCCGACGCCGGCCGGCCGGCCCGGTGGCGGGCCGCCCTGGCGGCGGAGCCCCGCTGCACGGCAGCGGTACTCGACGCGCCCCACGCGGCCGCCTCGGACGCCCTGAGGGCGGCCATCGCGGAGGGCATCGGGCTGGCGGTCTGGGACCGCCGAGGGGTCTTCCTGCAAGAACGGAGGGAAGTGCTGACCGAGATCTTCGCTGCGGTGCAGAGGCCTGAGCAGTTGCCCACCGCTATCCACCGGCTCAGGAACACGGCCTACCGTCAGGGCGGTGACCGCCTCATCGCCCAGCACCTGGCCTTCTTCTGGGACGATCCCACCCGGCTCGTCGACATCCCGGAGGCCGGCCTCGACGCCGACGGGCCGGCCGCGCGGGACAAGCGCCCCGGGTAGGCACACGGGGCGCTTGCCGACGCGTACGCGTCAGTGCCCGAACGTGAACCAGTTGACGTTCACGAAGTCCGCCGGCTGCCCGCTCGTGAAGGTCAGATACACGTCGTGCGTGCCCGTCACGGAGGAGATGTTCGCCGGAACGGTCCGCCACGCCTGCCAGCCGCCGGTGTTGCCCACGGCGAAACTCCCGACGGGCGCGTTGCTCCGGCTGTCCAGCCGCACCTCGACCAGTCCGCTGACGCCGCCCGCCGCACCGCTCGCGACCCGGGCGCTGAACTGCCGGGCCGCGGTGGAGCCGAAGTTCACGCCCTTGAAGTGCAGCCAGTCGCCGTTGGCGAGGGAGCCGATGTTCTGGCCGCCGCCGGAGTCGGACGTCGTCTCGGTCGTCACACCGGACTGGCCGTCGAAGGACTCGGCCTGGATCGTGGAGTAGGCGTCGCGGTTGCCGGTCGGGGGAGGTGTGGTGCCGCCGCCGGACGACAGGACCTGGACGTAGTCGACGACCATCGCGTGACCGGGCTGCGTCCCCGCGTCCGGGCCGCCGCCGAACGCGTCCGGGAAGCCGCCGCCCATCGCGACGTTCAGGATGACGAAGAAGCCGTGGTCCGTGGCGTTCCGCCAGGTCGTCGCGTCGACCTGGTCGGCGCGCACGGTGTGGTAGTTGACGCCGTCGAGGTAGAAGCGGATCTCCTCGACGCTCGTCGAGCGGTCCCACTCCATCCGGTAGGTGTGGAAGCCGGCCTGGCAGGTGGTGCCCTGGCAGGTCGTCGAACTGCCGATGCCGCTGGTCTCGTTGCAGGGGCCGCCCGGCGACGTGCCGCAGTGCATCGTCGCGAACACCGTGTTCTGGCCCTGGGTGTTCTCCATGATGTCCAGCTCGCCGACGGCCGGCCAGTTCCAGTAGTTGCCGCGGTAGGGGGCGCCCAGCATCCAGAACGCGGGCCAGTAGCCCTTGGCCGCGGCCCCGGTGACGTTCGGCACCTGGATGCGCGACTCGACGCGGAGCTTGCCGCCGGCCGGGGGCTGGAAGTCGGTGCGGTTGGTCTCGATGCGGCCGGAGGTCCAGTTGCCGGCGCCGTCCCGCCGGGGAGTGATGCGGAGGTTGCCGTTGCCGTCGAGCGCGACGTTGTCGGTGCTGCTCGTCATCGTCTCGATCTCGCCGGTGCCCCAGTTGGCGGGGCCGCCCGGATAGCCCTTGCCGGTGGCGTACCGCCAGTCGGAGGTGTTGACGCCGCTGCCGGCCGGGCCGTTGAAGTCGTCGAGGAAGACCTGGTTCCAACCCGACGGGGGCGGCGGCGCGGAGGCGCTCGCGGAGGGCGTCGCGGCGGTGGCGGCGACCGCGGCGAGGCCGAGCGTACTGACGACGGCGACGAGCGCCCGCCGGAAGGGGCGCCGTGCACGGGGTCTGCCGGAGGTGTCACGCATGTGGGGATGCCTCTCGGGTGCGGGTGCGGGGAGCTTGAGAGCGCTCTCAGAGTGTCGTCAATGTGCTCCACGTCACCCGGGCCGTCAAGAGGTGAAGCCGGAAAAAGTGCGGTGCGGCCGATGAGTGCACGTTCTGAACGGTCGCTGGAGACCGGGTTGTTGGGGGCCGTTGTCAGACCCTGCTGCGATGCTCACGGTATGGACGTCACCTTGCAGCTGACCATCGACTGCGCCGACCCGGCGAAGCTCGTGACCTTCTGGGCCGAGGCCCTCGGATACGTGCCCGAACCGCCCCCCGGCGGGCACCCCACCTGGCGGGCCTACTGGGAGGACATGGGGGTGCCCGCGGAGGAACTGCCCGAGGGGTCGGGGGAGACCCCCGAGTCGATCGTCGACCCGGAGGGGCAGGGGCCCCGCGTCTGGTTCCAGCAGGTGCCGGAGGGCAAGAGCGTCAAGAACCGGGTGCATCTCGACCTGAAGGTCGGCGGCGGCAGAGGCGTTGCCCTGCCGGAGCGCACCCGGAGGGTCACGGCGAAGGTGGACCGGCTGACCGCGGCCGGAGCGACCGTGCTGCGGGTCATGGACGAACCGGACATGGACTACTACGGCGTTGTCCTGCGGGACCCGGAGGGCAACGAGTTCTGCGTGGCCTGAGTGTCACCGGCCGATCCGCCGGCGAGCCGCTGCCGGGCGCCTGCTGATCCCGCCCGGTCAGGCCCGCTCCGGCCGCCACCCCAGAGCCCGGGAGATGCCGCGCGCCGACGCCCAGGTGCCGGTGCTGGTCCCGGCGGTGCGGGTGGCGGCGCGCGGCATCTCCCGGGCTCTGG